>JAPOLP010000039.1 GCA_029977045.1 Planctomycetota bacterium | reverse complement strand
GTGTGATGTTTCTTATGTAGATATCTGCGCCGGGGCCCCGCGTGTTGGCGAGGGGGGCACCCCAAACAAGCCAGTCAAACTAAAAGAGAACGGCCAAAACCCCGTGCTAAAGCACGGGGCTAATATCTTGTCATAGAAAGTCGCAAAGTTGTCTTGAGCGAGAAACGCTACGCAGTCGGCTCCGCCGTCCCGTAGTGGTAGTCGTACGAGTATCCGTAGCCGCTCAGGTTCGAGCGGACGCCGACCATGACGGCGCCAATCAGGTCGATGCCGAAACGTTCGACGCGTTCGCAGGCAACGGCGACCGCTGGCAGCCGGCTCAGGTGCGAGCGGACGGCGAGAATAGCTCCGTCGACGTTGGCACCGACTGATCCGCCATCGGCGACGTACAGCACGGGCGACGAATCGACGATGACAAAGTCGTACTCCTTTCGCAGTTCCTTGAAGAGCCCGGTCGCTCCGTCGCGTGACAGAGCCGCCAGAGCCGCCTCGTTAACTCGCCCGGCCGGAATCACGTCGAGCCCTTCCTGGCTCGAATTGTGAATCACATTCGCCAGGTCGAGCTTTTCCGACAGCAGCTCCGAAACGCCGAGTTCCAGTGGCACATTCAGCAGCGAGTGGGCCCGAGGTTTCCGCAGATCGAAATCGACCAGCACTGTCTTGCGGCCGGCTCGCGCGAGGCTTCCGGCGAGCTGGCACGCAAAGGTTGTCTTGCCTTCGCCCGGTGCCGCGCTGACAACCATCAGCACCTTCTTCTGTTCGGCATCCGGAGCGTGCAGCAGGATCGATCGTACCGTGTCGACTGATTCGACCAGAGCGTTATTCCACAACCCGACGCGGGCATTCTTCGGCGTCTTCCAGAACTGCAGCAGCGGACGCGGCATCGCCGGGAGAGCACCCAAAAGTTCCAATCCCAGTGTCTGAGCGACGTCTTTCGGATCGGTGATCCGTCGTGTCCGGAACTCCAGAACGGCAACGATCAGGAAGACCATGCCCAGCGAGCCAACGCCGGCGGCACCGGTGAGCTTTTTCTTTTTACTCTGGTCGCGCGTCTTCGGAACTTCGGCTTCCTGCAGCAGGGTGACCCGCGTTGGGGATTTCAGTTCGATTCGCAGCGCTTCCATCTCGCCGCCGACCCGGTCAGAGACCTTCGCGATCTGATCGATTTCGGTCTTCATCAGCTCCAGCTCAAACGACGACGAACCAATGTTGTTGACCAGTTCGCTGTACTTGTCGAGTTCTTCACGCAGTGCCCGTTCCTGTTTTTCGAGCATCTCGAGCCGGGTGACTGGTTCGCCAACTGGAGTGGCATCGAGGCCGGCAGCGATGCGCTGCATCTCCGCCAGTTCCTCGCGGTACTTGACCAGCGCCGGGTGATTGGCGTCGACAACCTGTTCCTCATACCGGGCAATAAGGTCTTTAAGCTGTGCGGCGCGACTGATGGCCAGGGCGACTCGCGGATCGTTCGACTGCGTGGGGAGAACCGCCTGGGCAGCGTTCGCTGAGAGTGAGTCACGCCCGCCATCCAGTTCGGATTCCGTGTCCTGACGCGACTCCCTGATCTCCGCCACGTTCTGCTGATGAATCTGCTCCTGCATCAGGGCAAAGCGGACGCGCGCGTGCTCGCGGCGCAGCAGCGATATCTGTTCGAGCGCCATCTGATGCTTGATCGACAGCGCCGCTGAATCGCCGGTGCCCAGCTGCCGTGCCAGTTGTTCGACGCGTTCTTCCTTCTTGCGGACTTTCTCTTCGGTGTCGTTGTAGATCGATTCGAGTTCTGAAACGCGGGCGATCCGCTTCTTGCGGTCGGCCAGAACAACTTCGTCCAGATACGCATCCTTGACCGCGTTGACCAGCGCCGCCAGCTCTTCGGGATGCTCGCCTTCGAGAGCGATCTGCAGAATTTCCGGGCTGTTGTACGAGCCGACGCGAACGTTCTTCTGCAGCCACTCGACAGGATGCTCGACACCACGCAGCGTCTGCAGGTCACTGATGCCTGGCTCACGCAGCGCGGCGTTCAGCACGAAGCGGCTCTTGACGAGTGCCGTCTGCGTCTGTCGGAACGTGAAGAAATCGTCTTCGCCCTCAGCCGTCGAGAAGACGAGCCGCGGTGCGTTCTCATCGATCTTCAGCAGAGCGTATGCGGTGAACGGAGCCGGCATCGAGAACCACGCGGCGACGACGGCAACGATCGCCAGCGGGATTCCAAACGCCACGGCGGTTCGCCACTGTCGCTTCCAGGCCAGCAGCAGTCCCTGCGGCGTAACTGGCTCGGCGAACTGCAAGGCTCGACGTACCGAGTTGCCTCGTGCCGAGACGCTGCCCGCAGCAGCCTGCGCGGGCATGCGAACGGTCACTCCGGGCGCGGACGCCGTCGTCGACAGGCGAGACTCGGTTGGCAGAGTGCTTGTCGTATTCGGATCGGAAATCGACATGACTGATTCCTGTGATGGATGCGGACGGACGCAGCGTCAGACGGCTGCCATCTCCTCCGCCGGTTCTTCCACGGGAGCTGATGTTTGAAGAGCCGCTGTTTTCGCGGGGGTATTCGTTGCCGGAACAGAAGCCGGGTTGTCGTCCAGTGATCGCTGACTGAGCACGGGGATGACGTCGCGTGGCGGAGGTTCAATCAGAATGTGGTCCAGCATCCACAGTTCGATTCGCAGTGCGGCGAGCGCCAGAATCATCATCAGCCAGCCGGCGAAGTCGTGAAAAACGAGCTTTGCCCAGGCATTGCCCACCGTTTCAAACAGCACGCCGGTCAGCGTGATGCGGACGACGTTGCATAGGATCGCGACCGGGACTGCGCTGGCGATGATCAGCCCGCGTTCCCAGATCGTCCTGTTCACGACGATGGCCACCGCCGTCGAGACCGCGAAAAAGACGACCAGCATTCGCAGGCCACTGCAGGCTTCCGCGACGCCGATCGTCGTTTCGTCGATGCGAATCAGGTTGCCTTCCGCGATCGCCGGAAAACCCAGCGTCTGCAGGCTGAACGTGCTGGCCAGCGTCGCGACCGACTGCAACGGCCCGCCGAGCATCGTCTCGACGCGGTACGGCAGCGGCAGCATGAAACTCAGAAACAGAATTCCCGGCCAGGCACAACGCCACGCCGTCCAGCCCCCGATCAGCAGGCAGGTGCCAGCGACGCTCGGCAGTAGAGACAGCCAGTCGAGAGCCTCGAAGTAGAAGCGGGCTCCGGCCAACCGCATTCCAATTGCCAGCCCGATCAGCGGCAGCCCCAGCCACGACGGTGAGATCTGCCGATCAGTCAGTACGTCGCGGCGGAACCAGATCAGCCCGACGGCAACCAGCGGCACGATGAAACCGTGCGAGTACTGCGGGTCGATGCTCCAGCGATGCGCGAGCGTTGCCAGCGTCGGCCAGTAACTCCAGACAAGCGCAGCGATCGCAGTGCCCAGCAGCGCAAGCCGGACGCCAGCTACTGTTTCGCCGTTCTGTGTTGAAGTCGAGTTCTGCATGAGGATGTTGTCGCCTGCCTGAGATTCGCAGGCCGAAAAACGTCGAAATGAAAACCAGGGCTCCGCGCACGCGCAGGCTCGCTGCCGACCGGGATTGGCCCGTCTGAGGAAACATAGATCGCCGGTCGGACGCCGCCGGGATTTGCCGCACGCCGCCTGGTTCGCAGCCCAACGCACTGCCAGTCGTTCACAATGTGCCGGTTGTTGCGATCCGGCAGGTCGCCACGATCATCCGACGATGTCGCGTCGGTGCAGCACGATTGCTGGCGTCACGGGACACCGATGCTGTGTTGGCCGTCAACCAGCGAGGTTTCGACGTCGGGCGCGGTCTTTGCATCCTGAGCAGTTCCGAGTCGTGGTCTGTGGCGACCACAGGCCACACCGCGTGACAGATCGGCGCCAGCCAAACACGCTCGACGACCGGACACGAATCGGCGGCAATAGCAGAACACTCAACCCCTGCGAATGCATAAAGTCGTCGACAACCACGAATCCTACGGCGTCGTTCGGCGCGGTGAGCTAATCACTCATCACGGAACATCGTCAATTCCCTTGAGGCAACGCCATGAGTCGCCTGACAGCACTCGCCGCTTTCATCGCCCTTGCTCTTTCAGCGTCTGCTGCAGACGCCGGCTGGATGTTTGGCTTCGGCGAAGTGACCAGCAACTCAGCGACGAATGTTGCGATTGGCGAGAGCCAGCTCTCGATGGAAGTGATCGAGCTTCGTCGCAGCGACCGCGTTCGCATCAAGTTTTACAACGTTGGTCCGGACGCATCGTCGATCACCGACGTTTACTTCGATGACCGCAACTCAGTTTTCTCCAGCATTCGCTCAATTCAGAACGGGACCGGCGTCAGCTTTTCCGAAGGAGCCACGCCGAAGAACCTGCCGGGCGCAAACAATCTGCTCGATCCATTCCAGACCTCGCTTGGCCTGAATGCCGACTCCGACCCGCCGGTCGAGATCAATGGCGTCAATCCTGGCGAAGTCCTCGGCATCACGCTGAATCTGGCCGCCGGCAAGACGTTCTGGGACGTCATCTCGGGCATCAACAACGCCGTCCTGCGAGTCGGCCTGCACGTCCAGGGCTTCGCCAACGGCGGCAGCGAGAGCTTCGTTAACGTGACCCCGACGACTCCTGATGGCCCGCCAATCGTCCCCGAACCAACAAGCCTGGCCCTCGCCGGCCTCGCGATCGGCGGCCTGCTCATCAAACGCCGCCGCAAGCCCGACAGCGAATCGGCCGAAGCCTGACGCGTCGGATCGACAACTCAAAACCACCAGCCCGCTCGACAAACACGGTCATGCGGGCTGTTTGCTTTTCAGGAAGATGTCTCACACAAAGGCACGAAGGCACAAAGGGAGGTGCAGTCGGGAACAGACTCGCTGACTGCCTGCTTTTTCTTCGTGCCTTTGTGCCTTTGTGTGAGAATCCTCATCATTTACCAGTGTCGGTGATCCTCGCTTGCCAGAGTGTTGAGTTCTGTCCTGCCTGCTCCATCCAGCTTTGCCTGCCATGTCTCCTGTTGCTCGATCCAAACTTCACGAGTCTCACACGCCCGAGGCGATTCAGGAGCGGCTGCAGAGTGGGCCGACTTCGGTTTATCTGCGGGAGTTTGTCTACGGGGCGGTCGACGGGACGGTGACGACGTTTGCAGTTGTCTCGGGCGTTGCCGGGGCGGGGCTGTCGAGTGGCGTGGTAATTGTGCTTGGCCTGGCCAACCTGCTGGCTGACGGGTTCAGCATGGCGGTCAGCGCGTTTCACGGGATTCGAGCTGAAGAGGAAATCCGCGAGCGGGTGCGGCAGGAAGAGCATCAGCACATCGCGGAATATCCAGCGGGCGAGCGTGAGGAGATTCGCCAGATCTTCGCGGCCAAGGGGTTTGAAGGTGAACTGCTGGAAGAGATCGTCACCGTCATCACGTCGGACGAGAACCGATGGGTTCAGACAATGGTGCAGGACGAGCACGGCCTGGCACTCGAAGGCCCCAACGGGCTGAAGGCGGCCGTCGCGACGTTCATCGCGTTTCAACTGGCCGGCAGCGTGCCGCTGGTCGTGTTTCTGCTCGACTACTTCTCCCCTGGTATGGTCAGCACCCCGTTTCTGATCAGCAGCCTGATGACCGGCGTCGCTTTCTTCGGCATCGGAGCTGTCAAGAGCCGCTTCGTCGAACGCACCTGGTACGGTGCCGGCTTAGAGACTCTGGTCGCCGGCGCTGCGGCGTCAGGACTCGCCTGGCTCGTCGGCTGGCTGCTCAGCGGAATCGTGTAAGGCCGGGAAGACGACTGCTTCGAGATAGCGGAACAGCGCAAGCCCAATGTCCCCCGAGTTGTGGCCAATCAGCCGGCACGCGTTAGCGTCCGGTTCTCGATCATCCGGAAAACCGCGAGCTAACGCTCGGCGGCTGATGACAACTCGGGGACCGTTGGGCGCAAGCCGTCCGGTCATTGCTGCAGGAGACGCTGATGGACCGGACGGCTTGCGCCGTTCCGCTACTCTGAAGAATCGTCCCAGCGTTGGCGCAGAGCATCGAACACGACGGCGGCGACGATGACGGCTCCGGTGATGACCTGCTTCATGGCGTCGTTCGTACCCAGGTGAGCGAGCCCCGTTTGCAGGACACGGATAATCAGCACGCCGAGGAACGAGTTGACGACGTTGCCGCGTCCGCCCATCAGGCTTGTGCCGCCGATGACGCACGCAGCGATCGCGGGCAGTTCGAGACCAACGGCGGCGTTTGGATCGGCGCTCGACAGCCGGCTCGTGTGGATCAGTCCGGCGACGCCGGCGAGGAACCCGCTGATTACAAACACGCTGATCGAATACGGAGCGACTCGAATGCCCGACATCCGCACGGCTTCCGCATTCGAGCCAATCGCCACGCAGTAGCGGCCAAACACCGTCCTCGTGAGGACAAACTGAGCAACGATGACCGTCGCGATCGCGATCAGAAACGCGGGCGAAATACCCAGACCAGCCAGCGGTTTACTGATTGGCTCGACGGGCTTGCCAATGAACTTGATTTGTGAATCCATCAGCAGCTTCGCGGTGCCGCGAGCAATCTCCATCATTCCCAGCGTGACGATGAACGCGGGGATCCTCATGCCAACCGAGACGGTTCCGTTGAAGAGTCCGCACAACGCTCCGGTCAGCAGGCAGAACAAAGTCGCGGCTTCCAGCGACCACTTGTAGTCGAACATCAGCACGCCGAGCACGGCGGACGAGACGGCGAGGACTGCTCCGACGGAGAGATCGATGCCGCCGATGATCAGCACAAGCGTCATTCCCACCGCGACGCACGTCAGGTCGGGAATCTGGTTCGCGATCGTGGTGAACGTCTTCGCCTGCAGAAAGTTCCGGCTGGCGACGCCAAAGACCGCAACGAGCAGCAGCAGCACGCCCAGCAGAGCGGCGGACTGCAGCAACGGTCGAGGGATCGGCAGCTTCTTCATGGCGTGATCTGGAAGCGAGAGATGGCGAACTTCTGTAGCGAAAGTCGCGCAGACTTTCGGTCCTGATGCCGAAACTCTGCGCGAGTTTCGCTACTCACGAACTCCCTGCCCGGTCAGGCGGGCTACTCGCCGAGCGATTCGGCGGTAATCAGGTCGACCGGCGTTTCGACGTCCTCGGCGGTCGCGTTTGGATCGGCGAGCAGTTTCAACGCGGCTTCAATGCCAAACACTGCGAGCTGATCCCAGTGCTGGTCGGCAGTGGCGAGGATCGCTCTGTCACGGATCGCCTGCTGGACAGCGGTGATATTGTCGAAGCCGACGATCTGCACATTGTCCGCTCGATCAGAAGCTTTGACGGCGGCGATCGCTCCCAGAGCCATGCTGTCGTTGGCCGCGAGAATCGCTTTGATCTCCGGATGCTCGCTGAGCATCGCGGCGGCAATCGTGTTAGCGATGCTCATCTCCCACTCAGCCGACTGGCTATCGACGATCTCGATTCCGGCTTCGGCCATCGCCTCTTCAAATCCCAGTCGCCGCTGTGTGCCGTTGAACGAGGTGCGGATGCCTTCCAGGACCGCGACTTTGTCGCCCTTCTGGAGCGTCGTCGCCAGGTGTGCTCCGACTTTCTTCGCACCGGCTTTGTTGTCCGGCCCTACAAACGGGATCGCGACCTCTTCCTGCTGCAGCACTTCGGTATCGAGCCGGTTGTCGATATTGACGACGACAACGCCCGCGTCTTTGGCTCGACGCAGTGCCGGGACGAGAGCTTTCGAGTCTGCCGGCGCGATGACGATCGCGTCGACCCCCGCCGCGACCATCTCTTCAACCAGAGCCACCTGCCGACTGAGATCGCGTTCGTCCTTGATGCCGTTAACGATCAGCTCGTAATCGCCAGCGTGCTCTTTCTGATGCGACTCCGCTCCGGCGGCCATCGTCGAGAAGAACTCGTTTGCCAGCGACTTCATGATCAGTGCGACGCGCGGCTTCTCACTTGGTTCAGAGCCCGCCGACGGCCGCGCGGTCTGCGTCTCGATCTCCGAGGTTCCGCAACCGACGACCGTGACGAGAGCCAGGATCCAGAACCACTTCAAACGACAGGTCGGCATACGACAGTTCCTGAATTGACCGATGAAAACGAAAGCTCGCTACTCACAACCGGGCCGCTGGAATCATGCCGTGACCGGAACGTGGAGTGGGCGTGAAGATAACGGCTCACCTGCATCTGAACTATGAAGAGCAGGCTGGCGTCGTCGATCCCCACTGTGGCGAGCAGCTCAGTTCATCAGACGCGTGCGGTCACTTCGTGAGTCGGGACAGTGCGGCGAGAATCCGGCTCCTGAAGAGGTCGTGGCTGGCGAGCTGGTGGGACCGACTTTGCAGGGCCTCAATGATACGGGACCTCTCGGACTCCGCCTGCGGAACCAGATCTTCGAGGTCTGTCAGTGCGTTCCAGCGATTCTCGCTGTCATCCAGGAGCGGGAGCACAGAATCGACCCAGCCGCTGATCGCTGACCTCTGAGTCTCGACGTCAGCTGTTTCGAGCAGAGTGTTGAGTTTCTTAAGGGCTTCGCGCTGACCGCCACGTCCCCGGGCATTTAAGAAAGCACTGAGTGTCTCGAAGCGATCGGGGGCATCGGTTGTCAGAAAGGCTGACACGGCGACTGATCGGACGTCCTGATCAGAGTTGCGGCAGTATGTTCGTAGTGTTTCCTGTCCAGCCTCAGTCGGGATGCCGGACAGAATTGCGACCATCGTCATGAGTTCGTAATTGGATGACTCATCGGCGAGTTGAGGAAGAAGCGCATCGACTGCTTCCGGTCGGTTCAGAGGATGCGGACCATGCCCCTGACTGGCGAGCCGGGCCACCTTCGACGCGTGCCTGAATGTGTGCTGCCGGAGAGACTTCTCATAACCCCTGACAGCCTTGCAGAACGCGGCAAGCCCTCGATCATCATCCAGTTGCATGAGCGCAACCATCGCAGCGGCGCGAAGCTCTGGATCCGATTTTGTCAGGAAGTGAGCCAGCGTTTCCGTGGCCTGGTCGTACTTCAGCATCCCCAGTGACTGAATCAGAGCAACGACAAACCGCGTCTCTCTTGCTACGAAAACCGGTGCCGCGTCTGACTGGGTTGCCTTCAGCCGATCCAGTAACTCCCTCCCCAGCGTCTGGTCACCGAACACGCCAAGCTGTTCGGCTGCGGCCGCTTTCACTCCAGTTTCTTTATCGAACAGCAGAGCCAGAAGAGTTGCCGCCGTTTCGGAGTGACCGGTTTTCACCAGCACGCGCGCGACTGCTTCACGAACTGGAACCTCCGGATGCGACGCCAGGGCAACAATTCGATCGCCTGCGGTTTCAGTGTCCGCAATCCATACCAGTGACAGAGCCGCCAACTTGTTGACGCTGTTATACGGCTCCGTCGCAGGCCGATTGGACTCCAGCAGTCGCAAAATGCTGTCGATTGCAGCGGGCGACTGACGCTCATACAGAGCCCTGAGCGCGAGATACGGGACAACAGGCTCACTTGACTGCACCTGATCAATCAGCAGTTCTGTGACCGGTTGCTCATCTTCGGCATACAGCCAGCGTGACCTGAGCATTTCGGCAAGGACCGGTGTCCTTCGATAGCGGGCCTCGTCCGATGTGCCTTCCTTTGGAGCGTCATCGTCACCGGTCGAACGCCCGGGCTTCTGGCGAAGAGCGTCGATCAGTAGTGGCGCCGAGAGGCGGCTTACCTGTTGAAGTGCTCCGTAACGAGGGTCGCGACCGCACTCGTTAGGCCATGACTTCATTTCCACGTGCCGGAGCGATGGCCGGCCAAGTGACTGAACGACTAACTTGGCTGCTCGCGCTGCATCGGCAGTAGTAAGCGCATATGAGACCGCTTGAAGCAGTTGCTCACGAGGGTATTTCTCCTGGCGGTAAAGACTGGCGACGTCGCTGTCGAGTTCGCCGGACAGCTCCTCCGCCAGCGGATCGAACGAGGACTGATCAGCAACGCGGCCCAGCGCCTGTGCGGCGGCCAGCCGCAGTTCGACATCGGGAGACTTAAGAAGTTTCAGAAACGTCTGTCGCGAACTGGTATCGCCCAGCCGCCCGAGTGCCGTCACGACGCCTGGATCGTTCAGGGGCAGCTGCGCTCGCAGTGCATGGATTACCCGAGGGTGACGCTGGTGTTCGAGAGCCAGGCAGATGGATTTCCGGATGCTGCGTTCGGCAGAGGCAATTTCCGAGTCGGACATTTCTCTGCGATCTCCGCCGTAAGTCGTGAAGAGAGGTTGTTGCCCAAGCCGCGCGGAAAGTGCTTCGACGGCCCGCTCATCACGGATTCTCCAGAGAATGTGGCACGTTGCTGGAATAACAAGCCCATCAGATTCAACTTCAAGCAGGCCCATCAGGGCCGACACAATTCTGTCGTGAAACTGAGGTGGGGCACGTTCGAATGAACTCACCGCAGCGTATCGAATCTGATAGTTCTGATGGTTCAACAGCTCCAGAGCGACGTCGATGACAGTCGCTGGATCACGGATTTCATCCAGGTGTCGACCGAGCAACTCAAGAGCCGACCGCATGATCTCGACGCGTTCGTGCTCGATCTGTCGAACCTTCCATTCCGGTTGATCCTCGCTGGCCGTATCTGCTAACGACACAGGCCGGTCGTTCAAGCCCTGGAGTATCCGTAGAAGTACCGGGACAAGTTGCGGCTCAAAAACGGGACTTCCTGTAGCTTCCACCCGATGGAGCCCCCAGAACCTCAATGCTGACTTCTGAAGATTCGGGTCCGGACTTTCGAGAGCTTCAATCAGAGGCTGCCGGGCTGAACGCGGAACGCTCGCAAACCAATTCTTCAAAACGTCTCCAGAATCGTGCTTTAAGCCCCACTCATATTCCGGCAACAGCGGCACGAGAGCTTTAACGGTCGTTGCACTGGAGAGCAGTTCCGTTCGGGCAACCTCTGGCAGCAGACGGAACTGTTGAAACGCCTGCAGTCGCCGGTCTTCATCAATGGAAACGACCTCTTGCAGCAGTCGTGTTCTCGATTCCTCGTCAACGAAGCCATCGTCGTTGATCTGAACCGAAATCGGTTCCAGCGCAGTTTTCGGCGATCCAGGCTGGTCGGAAGTGGCCACTCGGCCTAATGAGTCGCGGTCGGACACCACAAATGCGAACACCCCGAACGCGGCTGATGCCACGACCACAATTCCACACCAGAAAACCGCTTTCGACGGCGGCTTGCTGACTGAGGTTTCGGATTCGCCATTCGGCAACTCAGTCTGATTCATGTTTCATCCCCACAGTTCCGCGAAGCGTCTGCCTGCTGATCGGAGAATTTCGTGACGTGCCACTCGTTACAGTATGCACACAACGGGACGAAAAGTTGTATAGATGCGATCGATTCAGCCTGCGCTCGTGACAGTGCTGGCGCGGCTGGCTTCGGCTGCAGTGCAGACTCAGAGCACACGGCAACTGCGAGGCGAACCCACTGCGAGAATACATTGTGAGTCCGTCTGCCGATTGCCTGACGGATTTGAGGAACGTCACACTGCTGGGGTGAGGCGTCAGCATTCGTGATTACAGGACTGCTGGGTTGCCTTCGCGTCTTTTCACCTGCTGAGAGAGTCCGATGAATCGTAGGAAGTCAGAAGCAACCAGAATGCCCGGTCATAGTGAGTGGATTTCTTTTGGCGTGCTTATTGTGGCGTGTCTCAGTGCCAGCGCGATGGCAGCGGATTCGCCCGAAAAGCCTTACGGAATCCCGGAATACGTGCCGTTCACGACGTCACGGGTTGTTGGTTCGCCGGATCCGCCGTTGCCGTTTGAGGTACAGCGGGCACTGCCGGAACTCGGCATTGAGTTTCCGATCTTTGTGACGACCGAGCCTCTGACGCAGCGGATTCTGTTTATCGACAACGACAGGGCGAAGAAGACGTTTCGGCTTTGTCGGTTGAAGCCCGGTGCGACGACTGCTGCTGGTGGCAAGTCGGACGGTGCGGCTCGGGAGGGCGAAACGCCATTCGAGGTTCTGCTCGAAACTCCGGATTCGATTTACAGCGTCTGCTTTCATCCTCGGTATGCGGAGAATGGATACCTCTATGTCGGCGGGCACGGGACGCGCGAGGGTGATCGCAAGACGTGCCGGATCACGCGGTACACGCTGAGCCGGGCTGAGCCATTTCAGATCGAAGCGGACTCCGAAACCGTCATCATCGAGTGGGAATCGAACGGGCATAACGGAGCGGCGCCGACGTTCGGACTCGACGGGATGCTCTACGTGACGACCGGTGACGGAACGTCGGACTCGGATACGAACATCGTCGGCCAGGGGCTCGACCATCTGCTGGCAAAGGTGCTGCGGCTGGACGTCGATCATCCCGACAAAGGGCGGGCGTATTCGATTCCGCAGGACAACCCGTTTGTGGGAATACCGAACGCTCGCGGAGAAACCTGGGCGTACGGGCTGCGGAATCCCTGGCGGATGACGACCGATCCGAAGACCGGGCACATCTGGGTCGGCAATAACGGCCAGGATCTGTGGGAGCAGGTCTACTTTGTGCGTCGCGGCGACAATTATGGCTGGAGCGTCTACGAAGGCGGGCACCCGTTTTATCTCGAACGCAAGCTCGGCCCGACGCCGCACGTCAAACCGGCGTTCGACCATCCGCACGCGGAAGCCCGCTCACTGACCGGCGGAGTCGTGTATTACGGCCAGAAGCTTCCTGAGCTGCGCGGCGCGTACATCTACGGCGACTATTCGACCGGCAAGATCTGGGCAGGACGGCACGACGGAAAGCAGGTCACCTGGCACCAGGAGATTGCTGACAGCCGGCTGCAGATCACGTCGTTCGGCATCGGCCCGGACGGCGAACTGCTGATCACGGACCATCAGAAAGAGGGCGGGCTTTACACACTCGAAGCGGTGGCGGACCGATCGGCCAATGCTGACTTTCCGAGGAAGCTCAGCGAGAGCGGTCTGTTCCGCGATGTGCAAAAGCACGAAATGCAGGCCGGCGTGATTCCGTACTCGGTGAATTCACCGCTGTGGTCGGACGGAGCCATTAAGTCGCGGTTCTTCGCGATTCCGGCAGAAGCTGGTGAGAACGGCCAGCCCCCGAAAATCGGCGCCAGCGGCGTGCGGAGCTGGAACTTCCCGGAAGGCTCCGTCCTCGTGAAGTCGTTCGGCCTGGAGATGACCGAAGGTGACCCGGTCTCGCAGCGCTGGATTGAAACGCGGTTCCTTGTGCGTCAGCAGGGCGAATGGGTCGGGTATTCGTACGAGTGGAACCGCGAGCAGACCGACGCAGTGCTTGTCGAGGCAGCGGGAGCGGACCGGTCGTTCGAGGTGCAGTCTGCCGAAGGGCAGAAGATCAAACGACAGTGGCGATACCCCAGCCGGGCCGAG
The DNA here is from genome assembly GCA_029977045.1 of Planctomycetota bacterium. Classification (GTDB taxonomy): domain Bacteria; phylum Planctomycetota; class Planctomycetia; order Planctomycetales; family Planctomycetaceae; genus JAPOLP01. The sequence continues at coordinate 1,961 of JAPOLP010000039.1, read as the reverse complement.
TGCATGGTCTGTCATAGCCGCGCCGGCAACTTCGTCCTCGGCCTGTCGACGCCGCAGATGAACCGCGATCACGATTACGGCGACGTAACCGACAACCAGCTTCGCACGCTCGAACATCTCGGCTTCTTCAAACTCAAACGCAAGCCGGGCTCAGACGGCAGCTTCAACGCTGACGATCACGAACGCCTGGCCGATCCATATTCGACGTCCGCGTCGCTGGAAGACCGAGCGAGAAGTTACCTGCACGCGAACTGTGCTCACTGTCATGTCGAAGCTGGCGGCGGTAACGCTCAGATGCTGATGAGCATCGCGACGAAGACTCCGGATATGCGCGTCATCGACGAGCAGCCGCTGCATCACCGCTTCGGTATCGATGACGCCCGACTGGTTGCTCCCGGTTCACCCGAGCGGTCTGTCCTGCTGAAGCGGCTTTCAATCCGCGAACGAGGCGGGATGCCTCAGATCGGGACAGCCATTCCGGACGCACAGGCCGTCGCCCTGTTCCGCGACTGGATCGCTCAGTTGAAGCCCGCTGCTGAAAAGCCGTAGGCAGGTTTCTCCGAAACCTGCAGAAAAAAGACCACGCTGACCACCAGCCAGTCGCTCAATCGTGTGAGTTCGCTGACCACCAGGCAGCTCAGACAATCCGCCCCATGTGATCACCGACGCGGGCATACAGCTCACGCTGCTGTGCCGAGTTCTCAAGCAGGTCGTCGTCGAACGTCACTCGGCCCGGTTCAAAAATCGTGATCGTCGACGAGCCGCCGAAGCGGAAGTAACCCTTCTCATCGCCCTTCGCGACCGTTGAGTTCTCCGCATACGTCTGGCAGATGCTGCCGACGCAGGTGGCACCGATTTCGAGCAGCAGCACTCGACCAAGCAACTCTGTTTCGAGGATCGTCAGCGCCCGTTTGTTCGTGGCCAGGATGTTGATGTTCTGCCACAGAGCGATCGGGTTCACCGAATACAGCGGGCCGTTGATCAGCCGGGATGGTCCGGCCTGGCCAGCCACCGGAAAGTGATAGCGGTGATAATCGACCGGGCACAGACGCGACAGCAGCAGCGATCCGCTCGCGAACTGCTTCGCCAGAACGTCGTCACCGAGGAGAGTCGCCAGATCAAACATCTCGCCCTTCACGAACAGGCCGTCACTGCGTGACAGGTCTGGAATGCACAGATGCCGGCCATCGGCGGGAAAGACAACGCTCGACGGATCCGGATCGACGGGCCGGGCCTCGGGTTTCAACTGGCGATAGAAGAACTCGTTGAAGTTCGCGAACTCGTCAGGCCGCCGCGCGAAGTCTTCAGCGTCGAGTCCGTACTGCTGAATGAACGGAGCGATCTTCTGCCGCGACGCCGGGCGGTCCATTCGCCAGCCGTACCAGCGGGAAAACCAGGCTCGCTTCACGACGGCTGCAAGTGCCAGCCGCCCCGCGAACGTGCCGTAGGTCCAGCGCAGATAGCTGTCTCCGTAAACCTGTTCGGTACACGTCGAGTTCTGATAGCGGTCGAAGTAGACGATCGGGTTCACAGCGGCCATCAACTGAAGAGGTCGTGCACGATGTTGCCGTGGATGTCGGTCAGGCGGAAATCGCGACCGGCGTGGCGGTAGGTCAGCCGTTCGTGATCGAGCCCCAAGGCGTAGAGCATCGAGGCGTGCAGATCGTGCATGTGGACGGGGTTCTCTGCCGGGGCGTAACCGAACTCGTCCGTCGAACCGTAAGTGAAGCCGCCCTTCGCGCCGCCGCCAGCCAGCCACACGGTGAAGGCCTTCGGATGATGATTTCGACCGTCGGCTCCTTCGGCCATCGGCGTGCGGCCTCACTCCGCTCCCCCGACCACCAACGGGGCGTCGAGCAGGCCGCGGCGATCGAGATCTTCCAGCAGGCCGGCGATCGGACGGTCGACTTTGGCTGACTCCGTGATGCTGTTGTCATTGCCCTTCTGGTGATGGTCCCAGG
>JAPOLP010000552.1 GCA_029977045.1 Planctomycetota bacterium | reverse complement strand
CGCGTCAACGGCGACGGCTTTGAAGAACAGCGGCAGGCGGTACAGGTCGTCGAGCGATTCGTCGGCCTCGCCTTCGATCCGGAAGACGTCGTCCTGCAGTGACGGCGTGTCGAGAAAGGACGGTTCGAGCGTGCCGACCGCGACTTCCGGCAATTGCCCGAGCGGCTCCCCCGTCAGCGGTGTCGGCAGGATGCCCGCTCCGTCCAGCCACGCCAGTTCGCTCCACTGATCCGCGTCGAAGTCGGCACCCGCCGCGATGACCAGCGGGCCGCCCTGCTCGACATACTCACGCAGCAGCGGCACGGCATCGGCGGGCGATTCGATTCCCGCGACGACGACGAGCCTCGCGTCGCTGAGCGTTTCTTTCGTCAGCCGCTCAACCGGGACATGCCGAATCCGGATCAGCTGCCGGTTCTCTTCCTCGTCCGTCGACGTGCGCGGAGCAAGCAGCCGCCGCAGCCGGTAAGTCTCGCCGACCGCTCCGGCATCAAGGTCTTCGTTCCCGGCGGTCTGGTCGACGAACACGACCGGCAGCCCGGCGACGACGGGCACGACCAGGTGTCGCGAGTTGTCGCGTGGCAACCGATCGCCGACCCCGCCTTCGACAGTGGCAGTCGCGGTCGCGCGGATCATTGCCGCAGTCGCGACGCCGTCGCCGAGTGCTCCGGTATCGGTGACGCTGTCGAGCCGCTGCCGGAATTCAACCTGCCGCGACTGGCCGGGTTCGAGATCGACCAGCCGGCTTGACGCTTCGGTGCCGTCGATCGTCAACGCGACCTGCACATTGCTCAACGGCTGATCCCCGGTCAGTTCCACGGTGACCAGGAACACGGCGGGAGTCTCGGTGTCGGCCACGCCGTCCTGCAGTTCAAACGCGGTGACGGCAACGTTCTCCGCGTTCTCGGCGGCGATTCGCATCACCTGCAGGTCGGGCAACTCGGCCAGCTGCTCGGTCGACACGCCGGCCCAGAAGTCCGCCTGCTGATCGCCAACCAGAACGACTCGCTTCGACGGCAATTCGGGCACCTGCCGGGCGGCATCGCGAGCGGCGTCGATCGCCTGTGTGCCGACGGCGACGCGGTCAACGGGGTTGATCCGGTCCAGAGCTTCGCGCGCGTCCGACTTGCTGCGGAACGCCGACGCCGCTGCGTTCGCATCCGAACCCGAGCCGCACAGCGGGATGATGTGAATCTGGCTGCCCGACGGCAGGGCATCGAGGAACTCAGCGACGCGCGTTCGCGCCCGGTCGAGCAGCGTCCCTTCCAGCGACTCGTACGCCATGCTCATCGAGTTATCGATCAGCACGATCGCGTGCAGCGGCTCGCGACTGCGCAGCGCCGACGCTCCGGCTGCCGCGTCCGGACGGATCATCGAGAAAAGACCTGCGACGGCAGCGAGCACGCACAGCACCGCTCCGGGAATCACGACTCTGCGGACGGACGACTGCGATGTCAGAATCGCGGTCGCTGCGAGTCCGACGGCCAGGCAGACCGTCGCGATTGTGCCGACTCCGATCAGCAGTGTCGTCGACGCAACTCCGGACACGAACGGCTGAGCGAGCGCGGCTCCGAACAGAGCGACGGTCAGGCAGCGCAGGACCAGTAGCAGCAGATCGCGAAGCTGAACCGCTCGCCGACTGCGCTGCATCGCCTTGCGCAGAAAGTCCATCGCCCCCCATTCGACGACACGAAATCGCCGCCGGTTGAGCAGATGAATCAGAATCGGCCCGGCAGCGGCGATCAGTCCCGCAATCGCAAACGCACCGGCGAGGAAATTCAACATGGCATTTCCAACTGAGAATCCGAGCGTCACTGACTGTGATCGCTCGTGTTTTTCCGTCCGATTCGGTGGTCGAACGGAGCGGTCTTCGGCGGCGGAGAGTGTCGCGGGCAGCTCGCCTGCTGAAAAGCATCTCGGCGAACCGGCAGCGATTGATCGCAGGCCGCAGGTTCTTTGCGAGACTACTGGCCAGCGTCGCCTGATGGTCGCTGCTTCCGCAGGGCGAGCCACGCTTTCGGGAGATAACTCGGAAGGTCGGACGCAATGAGTCCCTGCTCGGAGAGTTCATCCGCAGCGATGTCGCCCGCCAGGCCGTGCAGATAGACGCCGAGCCGTGCGGCATCGAACGGTTCAATTCCCTGTGCGGCCAGAGCGGCAATCAGCCCCGTTAGAACGTCGCCCGAACCGCCAGTCGCCATGCCGCTGTTGCCGGTCGGGTTAACGACGACTCGTGCCCCGTCAGTAATGATTGTCCCCGGCCCCTTAAGCACGACGACCACACGGTGCCGATCGGCAAACTCGCGAGCGACTCGTTCCCGCTGACGGTTGATGTCGCCAATCGAAATTCCGCTCAGCCCCGAGAACTCGCCCGGATGCGGTGTCAGGATGCGAGGCCCTCGGATCACGCCTTCGTGAATCGCTCCCGTCTGAAAATCGTCAGCCAGCACGTTGAGCCCGTCGGCGTCGGCGATCAGCGGGCCGTCGATGTCCGAGTATAACTGCCGGACCAGCCGCTGAGTCGCGTCACAGTTTCCGAGTCCCGGCCCGACGGCGACTGCGTCCTTCGCGTCAATCCCAGCGGCCAGACTGTTGTACGCCGCTCCGTCGATTCGTCCGGTGGCGTCAGACGGCAGGCCGATTGTCAGGTAACTCGGTTCGTACCCGGCGACGATCGGCTGAATTTCGAGCGGGCAGGCGACGTAAACGAGCCCCGCTCCGCCGCGCAACGCTCCCAGTCCGGCAAGGCTTGCTGCCCCGCTCATTCCGCGACTGCCCGCGACAATCAGCACGCGGCCGAACGTCCCCTTGTGGCCATCGGAGGGGCGATCGGGAAACGAAATCAGTGAGTGAAGATCATCCGTCATCAGTTGTCCCTGTCGATGGCGTTCCGCCAGAAAGTCGTTGATCGCTCCGCGATCGAAACGCGATGAGTTCAATAACCATCCTGTTTTCGATCAATGCCCAACCTGCAACCGGCCTCCCGCAATTCTGGCTCAAGTGCCTGGCCGTCCCCCGACGCTTCGATCGCGGAGCGATCAGCGACAGACTGCAACCCGGCCTGTCGGCACATTCCGGCTCACAATATATTCCGCCGCCTGCCACGGACAGAAGTTGAGAGTCGTGACGCCGACGCACGAATGGACGCTCATGCCGGAACGGATTCCGCAGCCTGACAACGCCCGACACGAAGAGTGTCCCGGCGTCGACGCTGCGCAGCCGGTAATTGACCATCGGCGAGCTGCCGCATTCGCCACGCTGTGCCTGCTCGTCACTGCAACGCTGAGCGGTTGCACATACGATCCGAAGCGGTTCAAGCTGCCGGATGTCTCACCGCGGCACCCGGAGATCGAACGCCGCGCCGCCGAGTACCACGATCCATTTCCAGACGATTCGATCGGCCCGACAGCAGACTCGCGCCCGCGCGGCTTCGGACGCCAACGCTCCGAAACCCGCCGCGCCGCCGACCTCCGCTCCGTCCACTATCTGGACGGAGCCGACCGCCTGCCCTCGACAAACCACAAACCCGACCGCCGCTTCAGCCAGGCCGTCAAGCCGTAGCCGTTCCGCTAACTTGAGTTGGGACCTGTGTGAAAGACAGTCGCCTCCGGTTTCGGGTCAAACAGGTCAGTCGGAAGGCATACCAGTAGGTGCGGACTACTCAGCCTTCAGCTTTGAGATCAGGTACGCGCTGCTGGATTCGTGCTCGACGCCTGCAGCGCCCGGATAGACGAGCTGGCAATCAACGCCGGATTTGCGGCAGTGTTCCTGCAGCTTGAGGCCGAAGTTCGCGGTGTGCGTTGGGTCTTTTTCCGGCTGGCCGAAGTTCGGGGCTGACGAGTAGACGAGGTGGACCGGCGGGTCGTCTGAAGTCACCAGGGCGTACGGTGAGTACTCAGCAATCCACGGCAGGATGGTGTCGCGTTTCTGCAGGAACTCGTCGAACTGCGAGAGCTTCTTTTCGGCGTCGCCGGTGAAGCCGAATGCGTGGCCGCCGTAGCGGCTGTTGGGCGTCCACTCTTTCATCTGCTGCGGGTCGAGCGTTGTCTGAGCACCTCGCACCGACGCGCACCACAACCGGGTCGATTCGCGAGCGACCGGGTCGTCGCTGTTCGAGTCGGCCAGATCCGGATGGAACGCCAGCCAGAGGCTCGAACACGCTCCCGCCGAACCGCCCGACGCGCCGATCCGCTGCTTGTCGATGTTCCACTCGCCAGCCTTGCTGCGGACAAACTGCAGCGCGCGAGCGGCATCGTGCAGCGGACCTTTGACCGGCGGGACGACTCCGTCAGCGGTGGCTTCCGGGATAAAGCGGTACTCGACTGAGACCACCGAGATGCCGTTGTCGAGGAACTCCTGCAGCATCGTCGTCAGGCCGCTCAACCGACCACCCGCCATCCAGCCGCCACCGTGAATGAAGAACAGCACTGGCGTCGGCTTGTCCGATTCCGCCTTCCAGAAGTGCAACAGTTGTTTGGGATGCGGGCCGTAAGCGACGTCGTACTCGGTCGGCGTCGGCAACAGCGGATTGGCCGCGAGGAACGTTTCCGCTTCTTTCTCGCCGATCTCGCGGACGAAGATGTTCCGCCAGCGAATCTCACCGCCGTGCGTCTGCAGCATGATCGGGCCGGTTGCCGGCAGAGGCTTCTCGCGGTCCCAGAAGTTCTCCATGACCGCGCCTTCGACGACCAGGCGATTGTTCAGCCAGACCCAGGTGCGG
>JAPOLP010000106.1 GCA_029977045.1 Planctomycetota bacterium | reverse complement strand
CGCGATGAACCACGGACGCAGGTCCTCGACACCTTCGGGAAGTGGATTATCAAACGTGAGTGTCGACGACGTTTCGGACACGGGACCTGACTGCCTTTGCGGAATGTGGTTGTAAAGTCGTTGTTCGCTCCGCGAACGAAACGCTGCGCTGGGCACGAATCGTCGTGGCGACCGGAAGACGGAATCTGGCAGTTGAAAGCCGTTTTCGTTTCGATCGCGGAGCGATCAACGACTATCGGAACCAGCGACTTCTACTGCTTTGCCGGGGCACGGAGCGATTTGATGAACGCGATGAGGTCGGCAATGTCCTGTCTGGAGACGTCTTTCTCAAGTCCCTCGGGCATCAGAGTACGACCGCTCGAAATCAGCTCGTCGATGTCGCCGCGTGGAACGACGTCTTCTTTGCCCTCGGCCCGCCGCAGCGTGACGCTCGCGGCAGACTCGGCGACGATGATGCCGTTCAGAACCTGCCCGTTCGTCAGGATCAGGTTGTACGCGGTGAAGTTCGGCTGAGCCTCGCGGTTCGGATCGAGGATCGCGATCAGCAGGTCGTCCGGCGACTTGTTCTGCACAGAGACGATGTCTGGCCCCACGTTGTGGCCGACGTCTCCCAGCTTGTGGCAGATCGAGCACTTCTTCGTGAACGCCGCCCGGCCTCGTTCCACATCGGCTGCCAGGTCCAGCACATCACGGAACGAATCGACGACGGCTTTCCGGTTGGCGTCTCCCGCCGAGCCAATCACTTTGGCCGCTCGGGTTTTGACTGCAGCCGTCGGATGGTTGAGCAGAAACTGGCGGCGATCGGCGGAGAGTTCAGCGGCTCGCACCGATCCGGCTTCAATCGCGTCGAGCAGTGCTTCAACACGCGGAACCGTCGCCGTCAGCACGCCGAGCGATTCGTTGCGGAGAGCAGGGCTGAGGGAGTTCCACTTTTCGATCAGCGTTTCCTCAACCTGTGTCGATCGGAACTCGGCCAGCGTTCGGACCGCCGCGAGCTGCACGCTCGACGGAACGGACGGTTCGAGCAGATCGCCCAGTCGCGGCAGGGCGGTTGCGTCGTCGGCAAGCGCGAGCGTTCTGGTCGCCGCGATGCGCTGCGACTCGCTGGCGGACTTGTCGACGGACGTCGCCTGCGACGGTTTGAGAAAACCATCCAGTCGAGCAAGCCGGTCCGAGCCGGAAAGCAGCTTGCGGAGCGAGCTGCCGCGTCGTTTCAGAGTCTCGTCGACGGCAAACAGGATGCTGCTTGCGAACTGCGGAGTTGCTCCGTCGGCCAGAGCCCGGTCGACCGTTGGCTGCAGGCCGTCGTTGCCATCGACCGCGTAGAGCGTTCGGATCAGCGTGTCTAAGAAGCCAGCGGCCACCAGCCGGTTCAGCAGGTCGGCGTCGCCCAGAATGCTGGCGACGACCTCGCCAATGACTGGCCGAACGGACGTCATCACGGCGGTACGCAGATTCGCATCGCTAACCCCACTATTCAGCAGCGCTACCAGGCCGCGTGCAACTCGCGGCGACGGCGACTCGCCCAGTGACAGCGCGAGCTGAAAGCGAACGATGGCATCGTCTTCCTCACCGCAGCGTTCCAGCAGCTTGGCGAGCACTGGCGATTCGAGGTCGGCTCGCAGAACGCTTTCCGCGGCAACGGCAGCCTGGCGGCGAACTCGGGCGTCAGTGTCGTTGAGCCCAGTTGCCAGCGCCTCGGCCAGCTCGGCAGAGTCATCTGGAGCCAGCAGGCTGAGCAGCCACAGCGAGTAGGCTCGACCGAGCGGCGACTTCGATGTTTGAACGTTGCTCTGCAGTGCTGGGAGCGCTGCTGAATCGCGGCGTTCGAGCAGCAAGCGATGCGAGGTCTCACGGTTCCAGCCGTTCGGTGAATTCAGCTGCTCAACAAGCTGCGTCGTTGTCAGGCCGGCCAGTGATGTCACTTTCAGACGCCGCCCGTTCGGCCCGAGAAGTCGGTAAATGCGTCCGCGATTGTCGCCCCCCTGCAGGTCAAGGTGCTCTTTGATGTCTTCGGGGATCGAGTACGGATGCTCGATCGTCTCGCGGTACATATCCAGGGCGTACAGCGTCCCGTCTGGAGCGTTCACAAAGTTGACCGGGCGGAACCAGTTGTCGGTTGAGGTGATGAACTCGACGTTCTGGTCGGCTCGCGTCGCCAGGAAGGCTGGCCCGTTCGGGCTGAGCGTCTTGCGGTGAATCAGGTTACCGCCGACGTCGCCAATGAAGACCTGACCGGCAAACTCGTCGGGCCACGCGGCGCCGCGATAAACAGTGACGCCGGTCGCCGAAGTAAAGAAGCCGATCGGGACACGTTCGGTCGCGGGCAGCCCGGCGTACTTCGGATCGGACACGCGACGCTTGGTTCTCACGATGCGCCACGGTTCGGCAGAGCTGCGTCGGAACACGGGAGCCGCCGAGCCTTCCTTTGAGATACTCGGAATCGGATTGCCGATGCCGGCGTCGGGGTTTCTCGTCAGGTAATGGTCGGCGTAAACAACCTGCCGGATATGGTCGCTGTTTGAGCAGACAAAGCGGTTGCCCCAGTCGTCGAACGAGTGCCCGAACTGAACGCCGCCGGTTTCTGCTCGCAGGTCGAGCGTTCTCGGGTCGAAACTGAAATCGACGCGTCCCAGCTTGAGCAACTCCTTGCCGTCGTGTGTGAGCACGGACGGGTTGCGTCCACCGGCTCCGTAAATGCGTCCGTCGAGTCCCCACTTGAGGTTGTTCGCGATTGCCTGGACGTTGTCGCGGTTGAAGCCGTCGAAGATGACGCGGCGTTCGTCGGCGACGCCATCGCCGTCGGTGTCCTTGAAATACCAGAGTTTTGGCGGCGCGAGCACAAAGACGCCGCCGTCCCAGAAGATCACAGATGTCGGCCAGCGGATGCTGTCGGCGAACTTCGTGCTGCGGTCCATCTGGCCGTCGTCGTCGGTGTCTTCGAGCAAACGGATAATTCCAGCGTCGGGCTTGCCACCGCCGTTCGGGTTCAACCGAGTCGGCTCCTGCGAGAACGGATAACCGTGCATCTCGGCAACGAACATCCGACCTCGTTCGTCGAAGCACGCATCAACCGGATCGGCAACATCGGGTTCGGCAGCGACCAGTTCAAGCTTGAAGCCCTGCTGAATCTCGAATGCCTTCAGTGCCTGCTCGGACGACATGGCCGGGATGCGCGGCAGTTCCTCTGCGAGCGATTGCGGCGCAGCGTCCTGAGCGGCAGAACGATCGGGCAACGCGGCGACGATCGTCAGGACAAGGAGCGAGGAGAATCCCTGCGTTGTGAAAAGCAGCGCAACGCGATTGCTCGATACCAGCATCTCGACTTCCTCATATGACAGCTCGTGGGAGACGTCCCGTTGAGAAAGCACCGTACTGAATCCGGCGCAGACTGTCCCGCGTCAGGCGGACATATACCAGCACGAAGCGCCAGCGAGTGATCACGTCGAACTCCGGAATTCACTTGCTTGCGCTGCGTGCTGCTAAACGACCTGCAAACGCAAACAGGCCCCGCTGCCGGGAGGCAACGGGACCTGTCTGGGTTTCAGGTATCGGGTGCGCGAGAAGCGCTGCAGCGCGGGGAAGCCCGCCCTAATCAACAACCAGGGGCGGCAGGGAACGCGACGGCGCAACTCCGCCGGCGTTCAGGACAGCGGGGCCGACGGCTTAGACAGACGTCGGGACCCACTTCTCGAGCTTGGCGTTCAGTGCGTCAGCGGTGTAAGGCTTGACGAGGTAGTCTGAAACACCAGCTTCAATCGCGGCCACAACGCGAGCCCGTTCGGACTCGGTCGTGATCATGATGATCGGGATGTCCGCGTTGCGCGAACGGATTTCCTTGAGCATCGTCAGGCCATCCATGACCGGCATGTTCCAGTCAGTCATAACGATGTCGAAGGTGTCTTTTTCAAACTCCGCGAGACCGGTCTGGCCGTTGTCGGCTTCGACAACGTCATCTTCAGCAACGCCCAGCTTGAACAGGCAGCGTTTCTGAATGGCTCGCATGGTTCCGGAATCATCGACGAGAAGAATCTTCATCTGCGTATTCTCCTGTGACAGGCACACTCTGAAGCAGTCTGATGGTCACTTGCGTGCCGTCAGGACAAGTGAATGAAAACGTGTTCGTTAGACGCCAACGGTTTCCTGAGCGGCAACACTTTCAAGGCTGCCTTCCAGGACTTCGTTGAAGCCGACATCAATGGCCATTTCGCCCCAGGGAGTGTCAAAGCCGACCGAAACCGGTTTGACGTTTCCGGGGAAGAAGATTTTGTGATCCTTGCCGCAGACGACGTTGGGCAGGCCGAGCGACAACTCCATGTTGTCCATCGCCGCCTTCGCACCGCCGGCGATCATATTGGTCAGTTCGCCAACCGCGTCAACGACTTCCGCGTTAACGTCGTCGTACTCGGTAAGCAGCATCTCACCGGCACCCTTCAGAGCGACGTTTGTGCAAAAACTGACCACAACGCTTCCGCTGACCCGACCGGAGAGCCCGATAATGGCGGACACTTCGTGCGTCGGTGCGGGCGAATCCTTCAGCGACAGCGACTTTCGCGTGATCTGAATGCCGAGCATCGTGTCGAAGACGTTCGTCGCAGATTCGATGAAGTGGTTAATGAAGGAGACATCCATCTGACGCAGCTCCGGCTGGTTCGCGAGTTGATTCAGTTTCACGGCAACCGCTCCAGCTGCCGGACAGAAGTGACCATAGCTCGACGATTCCGGGCGAGGCCGGCAGGAACGGCCTTTCCGCTCGGACAATCGCTCGATACAGGTAACTCCCTCCCGCCCGGCAGGCATTTCTCGCGGCGGGCTTTCGCCAGCGGGCGATCAGAGGCGAAACGAAAGTCGTCCCGCGATACGCTGCGGTGGTTGAAGTTCGAGCTTCTGGAATGGATTGATTGGATGTGGCCGGATTCGGAACAGACTGCTGAGCTGCTGCAAAACGCCCGCCAGGGTGAATCTGCCGCCGTCAACGAACTGATGGAGCGGCACCGGAACGCCGTGCGACAGATGATCCAGATGCGGCTGGACCGAGCGGTTGCGGCCCGAGTCGATGCCAGCGACGTCGTGCAGGATGTCCTGCTCGAAGCCAGTCAGCGACTGAATGACTTCATCAAGAGCGGCTCGATGCCGTTTCATCTCTGGCTGCGGCAGCTCGCGAAAGACCGGCTGATCGACATGCACCGCCGGCATCGCGGGGCTCAGCGACGGAGCGTCGATCGCGAACAGCGGGTCGCTGCCGGCAGTTCCGAGCGATCATCGCTGAATCTCGACGGCGTACTGGCCGACGGCCAGCTCACCCCGGCAGCCGCGTCGATTCGACGGGAAATTGAGCAGCGCTTCCTGACCGCTCTGCAGGAACTCGGCGACGACGACCGCGACATTATTCTAATGCGGCATCAGGAGCACCTGACGAATTCCGAAGTCGCAGAAGCCCTCGGCCTCTCACAGCCCGCTGCCGGAATGCGATACCTGCGAGCGCTGCGAAAGCTCCGCGAGGTTCTTGGAGAGACGTCCTCGTCATAGTGGAGTGGCCCAACGAGTGCCAGGCCACCAGCTGATGACGCAACGCTTGCGTTTCAGCGTTCGGCCACCGCTTGACGCGATCGGACTTCCAGCGCGTTAAGCACGGGACGGGCTTTCGCTTCGTCCGACGTCTTCGGCAGCAGCCGGATCGTCAGGCTGCGGGCGATGTCGACGTTCGGAACCTGATGGACGACAGCTTTTGCCGGACTGTCAGCCGCCTGGCTGAGTTGCAGGTCGCTGACGACGACCTTGCCGTTGACCTCGACGTCGAACTTCGCCGTGCCTTCACGAATCTGTGCGAAGTGCAGAGTCAGGTCGTACGCTTCCGGACCGTCGTTTTCGCCGCGCAGAGGAACGGTCAGCTCGCTGAGCCCGCTGGCCCACGATGTATAGAGCCACGAGTTCTCGGTGCCGAGTACCGGATGCGTGTCCTCGCTGACGCTGGTGAATCCGCCTTCGGAGAACTTCGGCTGGACGTCAAACGTCAGGTCCAGGCTCGTCGTCTTGTGCGGATTCGGTCGCGGCCAGGCCAGCCACAGCTTGCCGTTCCGGTCGCGGCGATCGCCAGGAGCGCCGAAGTTCAGCGACATTTCTCGGACCGGCAGTTTGGCACCGGTCGCGCTGACCAGTGTCCAGGGACGCCGGGCTTCGCGCGGTTCGAGCACGATGGTCGACGCGATCGAGAACTGGCAGACGCAGCCGGCGCTGGCTTCAGGGATCATCACCAGACCGTTGGCCGGGATCGCGTTGATCCAGCAGCCGAGCCGATGTCCGGCGAAGTGCCGCGTGCCTTCGTCGTTTTCGAGGTTGTAGAAGCCGGTGTATCCCGAGCGGAACATCAGCATGTTGTCGCAGCCCGTCAGCATCCCGCAGTGATGGCCCGGGCGGATGATGCTCCACGGAACATCCTGGCCGGTCAGCGGGTGCTGCTGCATGATCTGGTCGCCCGACGCCAGCTCGAACGCCCACGGTTCGGCGATAACGCGATTGCCGACGATGATCGGACGGTGCCGGTAATTGGCGTCCTTCTTCCACATCGTGTAGCCCGCCTCGGCGGACAGAGCGACCAGGCGGCGGCGCTTGAACTCGCCGGAGATAAACTGGTTCCAGTAGTGCCCGTTGGCGTTGGCTCCGCACAGGATCAGCACGCCGTCCTTGTGCATCAGCGTCAGCTTGCCGCCGCCGATACCGATCTCGCTACAGTCAGTCACGTCTACGCCCGCCGCCCAGCGCTTCTCGCCAGTTCGGGCATCGAGCGACACCGCCGTCCGGGCGTCGAGATTCTTCATCCGGTCTTCCGCGATCTGCCGGGCTTCGCCTTCCAGTACGGCGAGTTCCGATTTGTCCTCACGCAGAATCCGAGCCCGCTCTTCGCTGGTGATCGTGCTGTCGATGAAGAAAACGTTCTCGTCGCTTAGCGCGATCGTGTGATGCGAGATGCTGCCGCCCTTGTAAGCCCAGAGGTGGTCGCCGGTCTTCGTATCGATGGCGAAGATCGCGTCGGTCGAGTCCGCTGTTGTTCGGCCACGCCGGCGCAGTCGGGCTTCGACTTCCTCACGGACGGTCGCCGTGCCGAACAGGATTCCGTTGTGATGCGCGACGTAACCCCATTCGTGCATCCCGTCGTCGTAGTCCTTCGGCAGCCGATGGACCGCCGTGACCTTGCCGGTCGCAGCATCGACTTCGAAGCACTCGTCCTTCAGGAAGTGGAACAGACGATCGTCGGACGCCGCCAGATTGCCGGGATTCTGATTCTGAAAGACACCGGTTCGCAGAGCCTTTTCGTTCTCGTACTTCCACAAAAACAGGCCGTTGTAAGCGTCGTACGCGCTGATGGTTGTTTCGCCCTGCACGAACAGCCGGCCATTGACGGACAGCGGCCCGACGGCACCTTCGTGCCGGTTGACCATGTCGCCAGGACCTGGATCACCGAACCAGAGAACACCGAGCCCGCCTTTGACTCGCTTGTCGCCGACGACCGCCGTGTTACCGACGTCGCCATAATGATGTGACCAGTTCCCGGCTCCCGGCAGAGGGCCGCGATTCAGCGAGACCCAGCCGGCCTCCGACTTCAGGCTCACCTGGTCGCCTTCGGTGAACTGCCCGTTCAGCCGCACAACGTCGCTGTTCTGGACGTCGTCGCCTTCCTGCGGCGTGCCGAGCACCGCGACGCCGCCCAGCGGCTTGAGGTGCCGCATGACAGCTTCTGCATTCTCCGGCAGCTTGCCCGTGCGAACGTACGTGTCGGAGACGATCAGGTTGGCGAAGTAATTCGAGTACGGGATCTCGCCCAGGCCGGCCTGGTGGATCGTCACTCGCGTTCCATAGATGCCCGCTGCGGCGAGACGTTTCCGCGACTCCGCGACTTTCGCCGCGTCCGATTCGATTCCGTAGATCTTCAGGTCAGTTCGCTTCGCCAGCTCATATGCCAGCCGCCCATCCTCGCTGCCAGCGATCAGGCAGAAGCCGCGTTTGATGTCGGTCTGCGCGATGATCTTTTCCGCAGCAGCCTCGCAGACAGCTGAGTCGGCATCGTTGGCGTAGGGATTCGAGAACCGCCGCTCTCCGGTATCGGCGACTGTCTTCGCCGGGGAACTCCCGAAGCACGACACTTCGCCTTCAGTTGTGCTGACGATGAGGTGCCCGTTTGCAAACACGAGTCCGCGAGCTTCGCCTTTGACTGCCAGCTTCAGTGTCTCTTTTCCGGTCGCTGCGTCATAGCCGGTCACCTCGTCGCTGCCTCCGACGAGCAGTGTTTCCCCAGCCAGTGCCAGCTAAGCGTCTGACTGATTCTTCACCTGCCAGGCAATGCCGACGGCGGTGAGCTTTTCGAGTTCCGCCTGCGCCGTGCGAATCTTCTCACGCAGTTCGTCGGCTTCTTTGCCAGACTTGCTGCGAAGAGCACTCGTCTGACTGTAGATGCTCATTTCCAGGTCGTGCCGCTTGCGGCTGGCGACGGCGTATTCCATCCGGTTGAGCTTCGCGATCGAGCTTCCGGTCGCGATGTACGCGGCGTCGCCGGCGATCACCATTTGATTGGCCTCGAACCAGCCGAAGCCCAGGTCGCCGGACTTCTGATCGATCGCCAGTATGTGGTGGGCACCGCCCGAGTAGAGCTGCTCGTCGGCCAGGATCGCTCGCGTGCCGCCGACGACTCCGCCAGCTGACGATCGCCAGCTGTAAGTCTTCTTATGCAGCAGCCGACCGGTCGATCGCTCAAACGTCGCCGGCATTGAACGTCCGGACGGAACAAACAGCAGTTCGTCGGTGGCCAGCAGGTATCCCTGAGGTGAAAGGTCGTCGCGGCCAGCGTCGGACTCGCTGATATCGTCGCGTGTCCAGATGGGCTCGCCGGTCTGAGCATTCACCGCGTGCAGAAAGACGTTTTCGTGCGGGAAGATGCCCGAACCGAAATACGCGATTCCATCCCGAATCATCACGCCGGTTCGGACTGCCCAGCGGGAGATCATTTCACCGCGACCGAGGAACCACTCGTCCGCCGGTCCGCCGCGTCGTTTCCACTTCAGTTCACCCGTGTCCGCCGCGACGCAGTACGCGTACCCGTCGTCCGAACCGAAGTAGACGTTGTTCTCGTGAAACGTCGGCGCGAGCCTGACCGGGCCGCCGGTAAAGAACGTCCACAGTGTCTCGCCAGTCGCTGCGTCCAGACAGTAAACCTGATGGTCCGACGACGATCCGAACCAGACTCGCCCACCGGCAGCGACCGGCTGAAACACGTCGTCGAACTTAACGCGGTCCTTGATGATGTGCCCTTCGATCGTGCGGCCTTCCTCACTGGCCCACGCCCGCTGAGGCGGATTCGGAGCCACAAACCGCCACTGCAGCGACGCCGCCTCGTTGAAGTTTTCGGCAGTCGCCCCCGACCGATCATTCCCCTGCCGATACGTCGGCCAGTCTTCGGCAAGTGACTCGCTCGACGACCGCAGCACAACAGCCGCAATACTGAAAACAACGAACGCGATCCGAACAGTGCGGGAACATGACAGGCGGGACTGCATGGCAAACTCCGTGACTTAATCAATCAGTGTTTCAAACAAGTACGGTTGGTATTCGGTAAGCGAAATGTCTACTTCCGCAACTCCGGAATCACCGGGCGGTGGCGTTCGATCTGGGCTTTGAAGTCGCCGAGGCTGTGCCAGTGCAGCGGTTCGTTGAGGTCGACTTCGGCGATGGCGACGCTGCCCCAGTCCTTGCCCTGGGCGAGTGGCTTGCCGTCGTGGCCGAAGACGGCGGAGATCATCCAGTCGGCTGAGACGTCAGTGTAGGTGCTGCTGATCACGTAAACGTGGTTTTCGCACGCGCGGGCGGAACCGAGCATCGGGTTGCAGCCCCAGACCGGCCAGGCGATGACTTCTGCGCCGCGGTTGCTCAGTTCGCGAGCGACTTCCGGGAAGAAGCCGTCGTAGCAGATCATCATGCCGACCTTGCCGAACAGCGTTTCAAACACGGGGTAGTCGTGCCCCGGCATGATGCCGCCTTCGATCTCGCCGCGTGGCAGAGTCACCTTGCGGTAATTGCCGACGACTTTCCCATCGGGACCGATCAGCGTCGCGACGTTGTAGATCAGGTGCCCGTCGCGTTCGAGCAGTCCCGCGACGATATACAGGTCGTGCTTCTTCGCGAGTTCGCCGAAGTACTCGGTCGACGGACCGGGGATCGTCTCAGCACAGTCGGCATACTTCAGCCCAGTGCCGTAGTACGTAAGGCACTCCGGTAGGACGACGAGGTCAGCCTTCTTCTCTGCGGCTTCGGCAATGAACGGCGCGAACTGCTCGCGTTTCTCTTTCAGAGTCTTGCCAAGCCGCGGCTGATAGTGAACGGTGGCCAGCCGGGCGACGCGCGGCTTGGGAGCCTCGATTGGCTGCAGTGAAACATCAGACCATTCGACCGACGAGTTCGGCGGTCCCCAGCGGAAGTGCAGTTCAACCTGCGCGTGCGTTGCGTTTTCTGGAACGTGATACGTCGCCGCGACTTCAGTCCAGTCGCTGCTGTCGTTCTTTGATGGCGCTGCATCAACGTCTGCCGGGAAGTCCGGTTCCGCTCGCGGCCGAGTCCCCGGACGGTAAGACGCGAACGTTGGCTTGTCGCGCAGCGCTTTGGCGCCCTTCTCGTCGAGCCAGATGATGCGGACTGTTCCAGCCCGCCGGACGAGATCGATTCCCTGCGTCTTGCGCTGCGTCGAGAAGCGGTAGTGGCGTCCGCCCTCGACCGGCAGCTTCGTCTGCCAGAAACCGCTGAGACCTTCTCGCGAATCAGCACTGATCACGAACGATCCGTTCTGGCTCGGGCCACCTTTTGCTTCCCAGCGGAACTGCGGTCTAATCTCGTCGCGCGGCGACTCCATCGTCCAGCCTTCCGGAGCGGCGACACCTGCCGTCGCACGATTCGCGACCAGAGAGTTCTGCAGAATCAGGACAGCCAGCGCGACTGAAAGTTGCACAGCTCTTCGCATCGAATTCTCTCCTGCCAGGACAGTTGCTGAAGTCGCTCGAAAGCAGTGTCACAGCATGGAGAGTGGCCAGCGAATTGAAAACCACGACGGGCATCAGGGGTGCGACTGACCATTCTCAAAACGGTCGCCTCGAACACGGACGTTTGCCGGGCATGGCCTGCCTCAACTGTGCAGTGG
>JAPOLP010000398.1 GCA_029977045.1 Planctomycetota bacterium | reverse complement strand
CGTTAGGCCATCCAGTTCGACTGGAACCAGAGATCCCGCTGTCAGTCATTCCGGACGAGGCAACACGGCAGCGAGACAGCCGCCAGATCCTCACGAAGTACGTCCTGCATAACGTTTTAGAACCCAGGTTGACTGACGACGATGCCGCCATGATCGCGCTGACGGCTGCTGACCTGTGGCCTGGCGGCGATTGGAACTTCGTCTTTGGCCAGGCCTCATCGCGGGACCGCGTTGGTGTCTGGTCGATCCACCGATTTGGCAATCCCAATTCCAGCGCCGACAGCTTTCGACAGGTACTGACGCGGGCTCTGAAAGTGGCCACCCACGAAACCGGTCACATGTTTGGCCTGAAGCACTGTGTTGCCTTCGAGTGTGGCATGTGCGGCTCAAATCACCTGGCGGAAACGGACCGTCATCCGTTGTACTTCTGCCCGGAATGCCACGCGAAGATCTGCTGGGCCACTTCGGCCGACCCGCTTGAACGATTTGAGAAACTGGCCGAGTTCTGTGAGCAAAACGGCCTGACCGAGGAAGCAAGATACTTTGAGACCGCCCGATCGCAGTTAGCGGTATCTGCTTTCTGACGCTATGGGCTCGACCGACGTCCTGGAAACGAGGAACAGTGGCAGCCCACAGACCAGGGGCACGACGGCGATGAGAGTTAGCCAGCCGGCGTAGGTCACGCTCGACCAGACCATCCATGCGCTGGCGAGGCAGAAGACGAGCGGTACGACGGGGAACAGCGGGACTCGGAATGGTCGTTCTGTCGCCGGTTCTCGCAAGCGGAAGACGAACAGCGACAGGCCGCTCAGGCAGAAGAACGACCAGAAGACGGGAGCCGTTCCGGCAACGAGAGTCTCAAACCCGCCGCCGTAATCGCTCCAGGGAATTGGTGAGCCGCCGAGACCGGTTGCCGCACTGTCGACAATCCTGCGGCCGGTGTCCGTTCCGACAGCCAGTGTCAGCAGGACGGCCAGCAGGCCCTGAGCGGAGAGTGACCAGACGGGCGAGCCGGTCACCGGGTGCCAGTGGCCCAGCAGTTTGAAGACGGAATGGTCGCGGCCCAATGCTGCGTACAGTCGTGAGCCGGTGAAGATCAGTCCGTGAACTGCGCCGACGGCAGAGATCATCACCAGCAGCCCGATCGCTCGCGCGCCGGTCTTCTGAGCGGCGGGGCTCAGGACGCTGGCGTTTTCGATCAGGTCCCAAGCGGGTGCGTCAGACGCTCGTGCCGCGTCGAATCCGAGCCCTTTCAGCAGAGCGAGATTCACCAGCAGATACAGCGTGGTGACGATTGCCAGTCCCAGTACGAGTGCTCGCGGGACGTTGCGTTCCTGCTCGCGAACTTCAGCAGCGACGAAGACCGAATCGTTCCAGCCTCCGAAAGCATACAGCACGAGGATCATCGCGAGGCTGAAGCCGGGGCCATGCACTTCGGCGGGCAACTCGCTGACGGCTGCCGGAGCGGTCGAACAGAAGCCGACAATCAGCAGTCCCGCGAGGCCGACGACCTTGACGACCGTCAGCAGGTTCTGGACGGCCTTGCCAGTTCGCACTCCGCAGATGTGGATGACGGTCATCACGACGATGACCAGAGCCGCGATCCAGGCACCGGATTCGTGCGTCTGAGCGGACGCGCTGGCGGATTCGTTCTGCCAGTGCCGCGCGTAATCGGCGAAGACGTACGCCATCTGCGCAATGCTGCCACTGAAGACTCCGGTCAACTGAGCCCAGCCGAACAGGAAACCGAGCCAGCGTCCATAAGCTCGCGTCAGGTAGACGTACTCGCCGCCCGCCGCACGGTGCATCGTTGCCAGCTCGGCGTAGGTCATTGCTCCGCAGAGCGCGATTATGGCTCCGAATGTCCAGGCAGCCAGACCGTGCAGCGGAGTAGACACATTGGCAAAGACGATCGACGGCGCCTTGAAGATCGACACACCGACGACGATCCCGACGATGATGCTCACCGCGTCCCACAGGGACAGTGACGCGTGCTGAGATTCCGGATCGTGCTGATTCGAGGTCATTCGCTGTGCCTTCCTGGCGGTGACGTTATCAATGCTCGGCCTGGCCTGTCATCGGTACGAACGCAACGGCTCCGGCGTCTTCGCGAGTGACCGTGCCGTCGTCGGCCTTCGCCACGACCACCAGCCGCTGCGAGTCCGTCCCGACGGGCATGACCAGCCGACCGCCTGGCGCAAGTTGATCGATCAGTGCCGCTGGAATCTCAGCCGGAGCCGCTGCGGAAATGATTCCGTCGAATGGAGCGGCTTCCGGCCAGCCACCGAAAGCGTCACCGGTGCGGAACGAAATGTTGCGATAGCCGAGCCCCAACAGACGTTCGCGAGCGGCTTCCGCCAGTTCGGGAATGATCTCGACCGTGAAGACTTCTGCCACCAGCTCGGCGAGCACGGCAGCCTGGTAACCCGAACCCGTGCCGACATCGAGAATCCTCGCGCCGGGCTGCGGTCGGATCAGCTCGGTCATCATCGCGACGATGTACGGCTGCGAGATCGTCTGGCGGTATCCGATCGTGACCGGGTGATCGCCGTACGCGGTTTTCAGATCGTCGCCCGGAATGAAGCTGTGCCGTGGTACGCTGGTCATTGCCTGCAGAACGTGTTCGTCGCGAATGCCTCGCGCACGCAACTGACGATCGACCATGTCCTGTCGCAGAAAGAACGCGTCTTCGAGATGTTCATTCATCGCAGGTTGTGGATTGGTGGCGGCAGGTTTGAAGCGGCAGTGCCTCACGATATCCGTCGGCTGGCGAACCGTCATCTGAGACGCGACAGCCTCGACGGTGAGAACGGACAGCGAGCGGCGACGTCCCGTCTGGACGTTCGCGACCGGTCGCCCTACAACCCTGCGAAGTGCGATCTGCTTCAAGTGCGTCCCGGCCTGCTGCCTGCTTCCGCGGAGTTTTTATTCAATGTCTGATGGTTTTCTGGGGTTCCGTACGTCCTTCATGCTGGACGTTGTGGTCTGCGCCTTGGTTCTTGTCGTCCCGGCGATCATCTACAGCCTGTATCTGGTCAAGGTGAAGCACCAGTTCGTCGCGCATCGAAACATGCAGCTCGGTCTGGCCGCCGTGCTGCTGATCGCGGTGGGCGCATTCGAGATCGACATGCAACTCGTCCAGGGTGGCTGGCAGGAAGTCGTGGCCAAACGCGAAGTGCCGCTTGACGCAAAGCAGCTTGCCGCTATCCGACAGGTCCTGTGGATTCACCTGGTCTTTGCGATTTCGAGCCCTCTGCTGTGGGCAGTGACGATCGTTCTTGCCTTGAAACGAATGCCAAAGCCGCCGGTACCGGGGCCGCACAGTGCTCTGCACAAGAAACTCGGCTGGGCGTCGACGCTCGATCTGGTACTGACGTCGGTCACCGGACTGTGGTTTTACTACGTCGCCTTCGTGCGGTGATGAGACGGGGTGGAATCGTTCGCTGAAACGTGATGGCACAGATTCGAGTACCAACGCTGCGAGATCGTTCAACGTTCCGTCCGTCCCGTTTGAGTACTCACACGATGTCCGACGCCCCGCATGACTCCGATAGCCAGCTCAGCTCGGTTTCTGTTGAGCCAGCCGCCGACACTCCGCCGACGCGGCGTCAGAAGCTCAAGGCGTTTGCTGTGTCGGCCTGCGGCTTTGTCGTGTTTTACCTGCTCTCCGCCGGGCCGATGGCGGGACTGCATCGCGTTTTCAAAGTTCCAGGTTTCCAGCGAGCCATCGAAGTCCTTTACGCTCCCGTCGTCTTTCTGGTGAAGAGAGACGTCGAACCGTTTTCATCCATCATGAGGTGGTACGTCGACCTGTTTCGCTGAGTGTCCATACCGCCCAGCAGCAGCGATGACTTAACAGGGATTCCGATCGCTGTGACAGCAGACGCTCGTTCCAACCGCCGTTCGTGGCGAAGCATTGCGGGCATGGTCCTGCGCTGGGGACTGGCTCTGGCGGTGCTGGGCTTTGTCGCCAGCAACGCCGCGAAGCTCTGGGACTCCGGGCAGGTCGAGCATCTGACAATCGACCCGCTGTGGCTGATCGCTGCCGGGCTGGCTTACACGCTGGGCTGGCTACCGTCCGTCTGGTTCATGCGGCGGCTGCTTTCTGAGTCCGGCCATCGAGTGTCGCCACTGAGTGTCGCTCGCGCGTACTACTGCGGCCATCTCGGCAAGTATGTTCCGGGCAAGGCGACAGTCGTCCTGATCCGCGCCGTAATGCTGCGTGACCGAGGCGTTCCGTTCGGTGCCGGCGCGCTGGCAACCGTCGCTGAAACGCTTGCGATGATGGGAACCGGCCTCGCTCTGACGCTGGCGATCGCGACATACGCGTTGCCAGATGCTGCCTGGCAGAAGCTGCCGGCTTCGCTGCTGTGGCTCAGAGACTCGCCCGGTTTTGTCACGCTGGCGGTCGTACTGCTGACGCTGGTGACAGTGCCTGCGGTGACAGGCTTCGCCGGACGAATCGCCGGCAAGCTGGCTCAGAAATCGCTCGCCGCCCGGCAGGCCGACGCACCAGCTGCTGAAAAGGTCGACGACTCAGACAGCGGCAGTGCTGCCGACAACTGGACGCTGAAGCTCTCCGCCGGCCTGCTGATCCAGGCGTTGCTGGTGTTCTGCGGAGCGTGGTTTCTGATGGGACTCAGCCTGCTGTGCGTTCTGAACGCGACTGGCGAACCAGCCTTCTCGTTCAACCGCTGGCTCGTCTGCACCGCCGCCGCAACCGGCGGCACATCGATTGGCTTCTTCGTCCTGATTGCGCCTGGCGGCCTGGGAATTCGCGAAGGCCTGATCTTCGCGACGATTTCTCCGCTCGTCGGAGCACCGCTCGCCGGAGCCGCTTCGATTCTGCTCCGCGGCGTCTGGTTTGCGTCAGAGGTCGGAGTGTCCGCGGCTCTCTATGTATTTCCTGGTCGCCGATTGCAATCGCCAGAGACTGGTGACCAGTGACTACTTGCGTCGCCAGATCCCGCGATGGATCTCGATGCCCTTCTTGCGGGCCTTGCGTTCGAAGCTGGTCTGGTAGTCCATGTCGTGTTCGGGGACGTGCTCTTCCGGCGTGATGACAAAATCAAAGTCCGGATGGTGGTCCATCAGCGACTTGATCACCTCGAAGTAATCCGCGACGTCGGTCCAGGAGTGCAGTTCGCCGCCGTGCTTGAGAATTCTTGAGCAGCTGTTGACGAGTTCGTCGGTGAAGATGCGGCGTCTTCTGTGGCGACGGCGCCACCAGGGATCGGGGAAGTAGACGTGGACCGCGTCGACGCTGTGCGATTGGATGTGTTTTTTCAGAACGACGGTTGCGTCGCCGCCAACAATTCTCGCGTTGGCGGCCTGACGTCTGACGAGCCGTTTCGCGGCGCGGCGGCCTTCGCGAAAGTCGAGTTCCAGACCCAGGTAGTTGTTCTGTGGGTTCTCGACGCTGGCGTTGTACAGAAACAGACCGCGACCGCAGCCGACATCAAGCTGCACGGGCTGCTCGTTGCCCCAGAACGACGGCCAGTCGATCTCGTCCGGCAGATCGTGAATCGCGATGAACCACGGACGCAGGTCCTCGACACCTTCGGGAAGTGGATTATCAAACGTGAGTGTCGACGACGTTTCGGACACGGGACCTGACTGCCTTTGCGGAATGTGTTTGTAAAGTCGTTGTTCGCTCCGCGAACGAAACGTTGCAATTTCCTCTCGTGCCAACGCTCTGCGTTGGTACGCCAGAAACAGGCAAAAGGAACCGTTTTCGTTTCGATCGCGGAGCGATCAACGACTATCGAAACCCGCGACTCTTACTGATTTGCCGGGGCACGGAGCGACTTGATGAACGCGATGAGGTCGGCAATGTCCTGTCT
>JAPOLP010000537.1 GCA_029977045.1 Planctomycetota bacterium | reverse complement strand
TGGAAATCTTGCAACGAAGCGGGATTCACGGTGGAAACGACAGCAGTCGCCGTCTCGCTGAGGTGAAACGCCGTACTCATCTTACGCCCGTGAAGAATTTCAAAAGAAACAGCCGATATTATGTACATAAATACAAAATCCAATGTATCGTTAGGCCGACAATCTGCTGAGGATTCGTTAAACTGAGGCCGCCAATGCTCAGCCGGTGTCTGCCTTGAGTTGAATTCTCCCGCAGCTCCCATCAAATGGCACTTTGGGAACTCAGCAGAACCTAAGAAGATTTCTGGAATTTCCCGGTAATGCAGGCTTGCGTACTGCGTTATCTGGCAGTCGAAAGGCAGACGAAAGCACAGCCGGTCACAACTAAACGGCACGCTGAGCCAAATACTGAGAGCTTGACCCTCCCCAGGGCAGAGACGGTCCGACGGTAGTATCACTACTGCCAGGCAGAGACGGTTCCAGGGGAGGGTCATTTTTTGTTTTGCCTCCCCAGACTATCCAGGCCGCTGCTCGACGCCAGGCCAGATCAGTCTGCCAGCTTCCGCACCTTCAGGTTCCGGAAACGGTAGGTCTGGCCTTTCTCGCCGTGATGTTGAATCGCGATGAAGCCCTGTGCGTCGGTGTCGTCTGTGTACTCCGTTGTCGTGACGCCATTCACTTCGATCTTCAGGCTGTTGCCCTTGCAGGTCACCCGGTACGTATTCCAGCCGTTACGCTTCAGGGCGTCACGAATTTCGGGCTTCTTGAAATGAGCCTGCGATTCGGCCTCGTGCTTGAGGGCTGACTCTTCTTTCGTGCGACCAGACTGGCTCGGCCACAGCCAGGCACGACGGCCTTCGTCGTACAGCCCGCCGGACCAGCGGCGGCCCGAGCCGTCGACTTCCGCCTGGTAGCCATAAACGCGGTTCTTCTCGACGTGGCAGCGGAACATGAATCCCGAATTCGCCGGGCCTTCAGGCAGGTGGACTTCGCCCTCCAGAACGAAGTCTGCAAACTTCTGCTCGGTGCATAGAAAGAACTTCTTATCCGCTGTCAGGTGAATCTCGCCGTCGACAACTTCTGCCTTGCCCCAGTCATACGGGTTCTGCCAGCCGGAAAGATCCTTGCCGTTGAACAGCGGCGTCCATTCACCTTCTGAGTCAGCAGCGTTTGAGGCACCGGCGGCCAGCAGGACTGTGGTCGCGGCCAGCAGGAGAGAGTTCAGGGAAAGTCGAGGCATGTAAGTCTCCAGAAAGTCTGGTCGTTTCAATTTCAAATCGGGAATTGGCGATTGTCATCACGCAGCGTTTTCGCGACCGCTGGCCCAGCAATAGCAACGCGGCACTATAAAAAACGGAAAGGCGGTTGTCTTTCCGACCCGGTCAGTGGTGAATGCGAGCCAGCAACGGGATACTCCCGCGCTGTCGCCCCCCTTCCTCACGCTGGGCGATTGCAAACCGTGCCGCTTCCCCGCCTGGTTCTCGCCCGTCTTTGACGCATCTGATTCCGCCATGAAAAAACGTGACCCTCTCCGTTTCCGCAAGAGCGAAGTCAGCCAGCGACGTCACGCTTCGTCGAAGCAGCGAGGAGAACGACCGGCTCCGAAGCCGACAACGGCCCGACAGCTCGCATTCAGCATCATCGACGAGCACAAACAAACGGGAACGTTCGTCGGGCAGCTTCTGGAAGAACGGCTCGAAGGCGAACGTCGCGACTTTCTGAAACGCCCGCCACTGGCCGGACGCATTTCCCGGCCCGCCGCTCAGCAGGAGTCGAAGCCGAAAGGCCGGCCTGCCAATGGCGGAGCGAAGCAGCGGATCAACCTGTCGCAGCTCGACCGCCGGCTCGTCACACAGCTGGTTTATGGAGTCGTTCGGCGACAGGCGGCACTCGACGCGATCCTCAACCAGTTCGTCACGCGCGGCCGGGCACAGACCGAGCCAGCTCTCTGGACGCTGTTGCAGCTCGGCGTTTACCAGCTCGTTCTGACGACGGGGATTCCACAGCACGCAGCGGTCGCCGAAACCGTTCAACTGGCCCACTGGCTGAACGAATCCCGCTGGAGCGGCTTCCTCAACGGCATCCTGAGAACGATCGGCCGCGACGTCACTGACGAGTTCCTCGAAGCCCCGGCAACCGACGCCGTCCCGGTCGAATGCCTGACATCGAAGCTGCAGGCTACTGAGTCGGAAACTGACACTGACGAGTCCGTCTCAAGCCGTCACACACAGATTCGCTATCGCCGTTTTCAGAAACAGGTGCTGCCTGACCCAAAAGCGGAGCCGCAGCAGTACCTCGCGAGAGCGTTCGGGTTGCCGCTGTGGCTGATCGATCGCTGGTCGCAGAGGTTCTCAAACGAGGAGCTGTTTCGGCTGGCCGAGTGGTTCGAGCGTCGGCAGCCGTTGTCGCTGCGAGTCAACCGGCGGCACGGCACGCGAGACGAACTGCTCGCCCGCTTCGCCGAGACACTCGGCCCGGACAGCGAGAACGATTTCGGTCCCGGCCAGACGCCGGAATCGATCTTTTACGATGGCCCGCTGCGCGTCGTCGATCTGCCCGGCTTCTCGGACGGCGACTTCACCGTGCAGGATGAGACCGCGATGTCGGCATCGCTGCTGCTCAATCCCCTGCCAGGCGAAACGGTGCTCGACCTGTGCGCTGCTCCCGGCACGAAGACAACGCACCTCGCCGAGCTGATGGACAACGACGGGCTCATCGTCGCAACGGACGTTGATGGCCGACGGCTGCGGCGAGTCGAAGAGAACGCCCACCGGCTGCAGCTCAGCATCATCGAACCACTGCGCATCCTGCCGGACCTCAGCGAGTTTCCGACCGGCCCGTTCGATGCCATCCTGATCGACGCCCCGTGCTCGAACACCGGCGTCATCGGCAAACGCCCGGAAGTGCGATCGAGAATCGGCACGCCGGACATCGAGGAACTCAGCTCACTGCAGCTCAAGCTGCTGACTGCTGCCGCGAAGCACCTGTTCCCGACAGGCCGCATCGTATACTCGACCTGCAGCATCGAACCGGAAGAGAACGCCGACATCGTCACCGCGTTTCTGGCCGCTCATCCGAACTTCCAACTCAAGGAAGTCCGCGAGTTCATCCCCGGCCAGCCCTCAGACGGCGGCTACCAGGCCCTGCTGGTTCGCGAGGGTTCGTAGCACAATTCTGATTCATCCTGCTGACGCTGAGGTCACCGCTCCTGTTGGAGTCCCGGCTTCAGCCGGCGCCCGTAAGGCATCCAGATATCTCACCGGCTGAAGCCGGGACTCCAACGGAACCTCATCATGCTCAGAAGCAGTGACATTTCCCGTTGCCTGATTGTCT
The DNA here is from genome assembly GCA_029977045.1 of Planctomycetota bacterium. Lineage (GTDB taxonomy): Bacteria > Planctomycetota > Planctomycetia > Planctomycetales > Planctomycetaceae > JAPOLP01. Next base: position 1,520 of record JAPOLP010000537.1, on the reverse strand, counting down.
TCCTTCTGCTGCTGGCGGCACACGCCACCGCCGGCAGCCTGTCCGCGCAGCAGGCTCCGTCGTTTGCTTCGACCGTTCAGCCGTCCGTTGAGAAACACGAACTCGCTGGCGCGGTGATGCTGCTTGCCGACCGCGAGAAGGTCATCAGTCTCGAAGCTGTCGGCTGGGCGGACGTGGAAGCTCAGCAGCCGATGAAGGCGGACTCGCTGTTCTGGATTGCGTCGCAGTCGAAGCCGATCACGGCGGCGGCACTGATGATCCTCGTCGACGAGGGCAAGGTGCAGGTCGACGATCCTGTCGAGAAATACCTGCCTGAGTTTCGCGGTCAGATGCTGCAGGTCGAAAAGGACAACGAGCACGTTCTACTGAAACGCCCCCGGCACCCGATCACCGTCAAGGAAGTTCTGTCGCACACCAGCGGCCTGCCGTTCAAGTCAGCACTCGAAGAACCGACGCTCGACCTGTTCCCGCTGTCGGCCCGCGTCCGCAGCTACGCGATGACGCCGCTGATCTTCGAGCCGGGCACTCAGTACCAGTACAGCAACGCCGGCATCAACACGGCGGCACGAATCATCGAAGTCGTCACCGGCCAGTCATTCGAACAGTTCCTCGACGAGCGATTCTTCAAACCGCTGGGCATGACAGACACGACGTTCTGGCCGACCGAGTCTCAGGCGTCGCGAATCGCGAAGGCGTACAGGCCCGGCCCGAACAAGCAGGGCCTCGAAGTCACGCCGATCAGCCAATTGTACTACCCACTGACCGATCGAACTCAGCGGTTCCCGATGCCCGCCGGCGGCCTGTTTTCGACAGCTCACGACGTCTGCCGCTTCTACCAGATGCTGCTGAACGGCGGAGAACTCGACGGCAAACGCCACCTCTCCGAAGCGTCCGTCAAAGCTCTGACCAGCCGCCAGACTCCGGCTGATCTGCAGCAGAGCTACGGTTTCGGATTCTCGGTCAGCCCGACGCAGTTTGGCCACGGCGGCGCGTATTCGACGAACACCACGGCTCACACCGACCGAGGCCTCATCACTCTCTGGCTCGTCCAGCACGCCGGCTTCCCCGGCGATGGAGCCAATGCCCAGGAAACCTTCCGCAACGCCGCCCTCAGCCAGCGCTGAGCCGTCGCCAGGTTTCTCCGAAACCTGGAGCAATGCAGACGCTCCGTCTATTCCCGCAATCACGCTGGCCACGCACGCTCGGTACTCGACTCTGTCGCATCGCGAGTTTCGGAGAAACTCGCCTACAGTTGAGCTGCAGCCATCCAGAGTCCGCGTTCTGCACGAACGCGGCGACGGGCAATCACGCTACGACTGAGGCGAATCAGGCAGCGTCTTGTCTTCGAGAGCGTTGGACGTCGCCGCCGGTTGCGTGCTCAGCGATTGCTTGACCGCATCCACCGGCAACACCACACGAAAACCGATGTAGTTGTAACCGAGCCTCAGATCATGTGCTTCTCGATACGATGAACGGCAGTTGTTCGCGTAGTTGCCCAAACTGCCGCCGCGGATCACCCG
>JAPOLP010000243.1 GCA_029977045.1 Planctomycetota bacterium | reverse complement strand
GACGGGATCGTCACACGCGGCGAGGGAGTTATCAAAGATGTTGCGGAAGACCTGCCGGATGAGGAATGCTTCAACCGGGCACTGAGTCCGCTCCGTTTTGACGGAAATCAGCAGCGACGACTTGCGGCCTTCGCGTTTGACGATCAGTTCATCCCAGGCGTGCTGCAGCAAGTGGTCGAGTTTCGCGGGCTGCGGATTCACCTGGACGGGGCGGGCATATTCGCGAACGTCTTCGTAGAGGCGATGCAGATCGTCCTGCGCCGTCTGAATCCGCTCGATCAGCTTCATGGCCTGTGCGTTGTCGTGAAAATCGGCGGCGAGCATGTCGAGTGACGCCTGCGACCGCTGCAGAGCGTTGCGGCTTTCGTGTGCGAGACCGGTCATCGCCTTGCCAATGGCCGCAAGACGTTCGGCCTGCAGCAGCTTCATTTCGGCGTCACGCCGCGCCGTGATGTCCTGGCCGATGACCAGCACGGCGGGCTGCCCTTCGTAATCTTCAAGCCGCCGCGCGTTACAGACGAACCAGTGATGCCGATCGTGCTCGCAGACGACTTCGAGTTCAAATTCGGGCACGTCGCTGCCCTTGAGAATCTTCCGGAACAGCAGTTCGTACGGTCGAGGGTCCTGATGCCCGAGAAAGGTCTCGATACAGTCGAGCCCGATGACGGATTCGCGCGACCGGCCAGTGAGCTGTTCGCCGAACGGGTTGATGTACGCGACGCTGCGATCGTGGCGGATGATCAGGATGATGCTGCCGGCGGATTCGACCAGATTACGGAACGCCGCTTCACTCTGACGCTGCGCCCGCTCGAGCCGTTTGCGATCGAGACAGCGGTCGATGGACGCTCGCAACGCGTCCGGGTTAACCGGTTTGATCAGGTAGTCCGACGCGCCATGCCGCAGAGCGCCGATGGTTCCGTCGAGATCGCCGTAAGCCGTTGCGATGATCACGCTGGCTTCGGGAGCGGCGGATCGAAGCTGCGGCAGCAGTTCCTCAGCCAGGATGTCCGGCAGACGGCGGTCGAGCAGGATCACGTCGACCGACTGCAGCTCAGGATGCGCGATCGCGGCGGCAGCACTGCCGACAGCAAACGGCTCGAAGCCGAACATCGACAGGATGTCGACCAGGTTCGATCGCGTATCCGGCTCGTCTTCGATGATCAGAATTCTGGCGGGGACAGCAGTCATTCAGCTTTCTGTGCGACGTTCAGCACCATCGTAAAAGTTGTGCCGTGACCGGGCAGACTGCTGACGCTCAGTTCGCCGTCGTGGCGTTCCATGATCGCTCGGGCCAGCGCCAGTCCGAGTCCAAGGCCACGGGTTTTGGTGGAAAACAGTGGCTCCATGATCCGCTGCAGATCCTCTGGCCGAATGCCGCAACCGGTGTCCGTCACCGACAGCGCGAACTGCTCACGAGAATTATCGGCTGCCGGCTCGGATGTCGAGCCAGTCGTCGCGTGGCCGCGGAGAGTCAGGCGGCCACCATCAGGCATCGCGTCGCAGGCGTTTCTCACCAGGTTGCCGAGCACGATCTGCAGTTGCTCGGCGTCGCCGGAAACCTGAGGCACGTCCTCCGGACAATCGAGTTCCAGCTCGACGTTCTCCGGCAGCGGATTGGCTTCGAGCGTGTTTCGCACGAACTCGCACAGCTTGATCGGCGAGACGTTCGGCACCGGCAGTCGGGCGAAGCGAGACAGAGCGGTGATCACGCCGTCGGAGATGCCGACCTGCCGATCGATTCTCTGCAGATGCTCGCGGACTTTTTCTTCCGTCGCGTTACGGGCATTCAACAGGTAGTAGACCGACGTCTTAACCGCGTTGAGTGGGTTCCGCAGTTCGTGAGCGATACCGGCGGCGACCTTGCCCAGCGTCAGCAGTCGTTCCTGCCGTTGTTCCCGCGCGGTGAATTCCACCTGGTACGCGTACTCGATGATGGTCATGTCCAAATCGAGCAGCCGGTCGAGCGCGACGATCGTTGCCAGCTTTTCCGCTTCGGGAGCCTGCAGCCGAAGGCCAATTTGCTCGCTCAGTTTGATCCGCATTCGCGACAGCGCGACCTGGGTGTAAAACGCTTCGAGCCCGATTTCAACGTGCCGCTGGCCGACTCGAAACCGCTTCAGCGCAAACGTCTCGTCGTAAGGGCCGTTGAAGAGGTCGTTGAGCCAGGCCAGCAGTGTCGTCTTGAGCCGCTCGATCTGCTGGTCGCCGCCTGTGATCACTCGGGAGGCGGACGGGTGGCGAACGATCTCTGCGTAAAAGTCGCCGATGATGTCCGGAAACGCCGACGCGACTGCCTCGCGAGCGGCGGCAATCCGGTGGGCATCGGAGTCTTCCCAGCCGACGTAGCTCTGTAGTTCCTGGTAGAGCTGGAAGACGTGCCCGGGTTCCATTCGATCGATCCTTGAGGGCATTCCGCGAGGGGCAAGGTGGCACAACGGCGAGACACGACGACTGTGCGGGACAGGTTTGAGGGCTGCCCGCGACGCATATCGGGTGCCAGGGATTCTCGAAATCCGGAATCGCTGCCAAACGCCCGCCTCAGGTCGGCCTCTCACTCAGCGGAGCATTGCACATGCGCGCGATCAGGCACACTCTGGCGTGCATCGAACGCGGCAGCCCGGCTTTTCAGTCCAGCAATCTGAGGCACGAGAGCCGGACAGCGGCACCGAGGTCAGAACGGGAACTCACCTTCGTAGCCCTGGAACATGGTCTCGGTGGCCCGGTCGAGTGCCCGCTGCCAGGCAGTCGTAAGTTCGTCGTCCCAGTCGTCAGGCTGCGAGGAGCGGATCGTTTCGATCAGGCAGTCGCGAAACGGCGTGAACAACTCGCGAGGAATTCCGGACTCGCGATGCCGGTCTCCCAGGACGTGCAGGTAGTGCTCGACCGCCGGGTAACTGTCGCGCGAGTACGCTTCGACGACGATCAGAGCCATCGTCAGCATCAGCGACTGCTTTTCAAGATCAACGCCCGCGAACAGCCGCTCGGCCTCGGGGCACTCCGACAGAAAGCGGTCATAGAACCGACGGATGATCGGTTCCTTGTGGGCAAGCACGCGTTGCAGGCTTTCGTCAAGCTGCATGATGAGGTCCGCAGTCGCAGTGTGAGCGTCAGTTCGAGCGTCTGCTCAGTATGCGCGACCCGGCAGCAGCCTGCCATGCCTTATGGCTGATGAATCGACAGCATCGCCGCCAGCAGGACTCCGCCGATGACGTGCAGCAGCGCGATCAGCACGCCGACGCCGACGATCGTCCGAATGCCGTCATCAGTCCGCAGCGACGCTTCCGGCTTGCCTCGCGTCAGCATTCCGCAGACCCACGTCCAGTGCAGCATGACGTGCAGAATGATTCCCGCAGCCAGTACGCACAAGACTCCGAACTGCACCGCAGCGACGTCTTCGTAGGTCATTCCCCAAAGCGTCCAGCCAGCCGCGAGGCTCGCTGCTGGAAACGCAAACTGCAGCACGGCAGCGACCGAACACAGAGCAACGAATACGGCAGCAAGAATCATATCCAGCCAGAAGTTGACGACTGACTTCGAGTAGCCGCGCCGGTCCTGACGTCGAGCTGATTTCTTCTCTGCTGGCTGCTTCTTCTCGGTGAGAGATGCAACGATCTCCTCGGCGGGCACAGTGTCCTCCTGAGCGGGATTTCCTGTCCGAAAGGAGGCCATCTCGACTTCCACTTCGGCAACTGGGGACTCATCAATCATGTTCTGGGCGATCATGACTGACAACTCGTTCTGCACGCACGGACAAAGAGTAACTGCTTCTTACCCTAGCACGCAGTGTTCCAGCCAGACGCGTCGCGATCGAACTCTGAGGGATTTAACGATCGGCTGAGGGCTCCTCCGCGCAGAACGGACACGCAGGTGTTTCGGCTTCTGACGGCGAGGTCAGATCCGCAAGTCCCCGGGCTCCGGTGAGGACTCCCGCTCCCACCAGACAGATCGCCGCGACGCGCAGCAACCGCCTTCGCATTTCGAGGCTCAGCGTTGAGCCTGACATCCCGACAATGACCATCAGTGGAATTGTGCCGAGCCCGAACGCGCCCATTGTCGCCGCTCCGTGCAGGACGCTGCCCGAACTGATCGCCAACGCCAGGACTCCATAAACCAGTCCACACGGCAGGAAGCCGGTCGCGAGGCCAGCGACAAACACATTCGCGAGGCTCCGGGACTTCAACAGAGCACGAAACTGGCCGACCGCCGGACACGCCGCCAGCTTCGATAGCCAGCGATCAGACGACGGCAACAACCCGGACGTTGCCAGTCCCATCAGAATCAGGACGGTGGCCGCGACCAGGGACATCACTGCCTGGATGCTCGCCAACGCTCCAAGCCGCTGCTGCATCCACTGTCCGCCGAAGCCTGCGAGTGCTCCCAGGAACGCGTACGTGCAACACCGCCCGAGACTGTAGACGCTCTGCCGCACCAGATTGGCTGTCGGGCGTGACGCGTCCCAGCCGATCGCGATCGCGAACGCGCCGCACATCCCGACGCAGTGTCCGGAACCCAGCAGCCCGCCCATCAGAATCAGCGGCAGCTCAATCACGAGGCGACCTCCTGAGTCTGCAGCAGCTGGGCTTCTGGTTGAGACTTCATATTCGGGTGCTCTTGATTGTCGTCTTGCCGCTTCGCTGATTCCGTCCGTTGTTCCGATGTCTGCCCGGGATCTTCGTCAGTTGTCTGAGCAGCGGGTGCAGTTTCGTGTCCGAGCGGGAACGCCGCCAGTCGGCGCGAGTTGCCGAGCACGATCAGGCTGCTGAGAAACATCAGCCCGGCCGCGATCATGGGATTCAGAATTCCGGCCACGGCGAGCAGCATTCCCACGAAGTTGTAACCGAAGGCCCACGTCAGATTCTGGCGAATGATCCGCCGCGTGTGACGACTCAGCGCGATGACCCACGGAACGCCAGCCAGATCGTCGTGCAGCAGGCACACCCCCGAGACATCACGCGAGAGGTCCGTTCCCCCGGCCAACGACGCCGCGACGTCAGCTCCCGCCAGAGCCGGACCGTCATTGATTCCATCGCCAACCATCAACACTGGCCCAAACTTCTGACGAGCTTCGTCGAGCGCCGCCAGCTTATCTGTCGGCAGCAGCTCACCCGCCGCCGCGATCCCCAGTCGCTCGCCGAGCTGCTCGACACGAAATCGCCGATCACCAGACAAAATGCCAACGTCGAGGCCCAGGTTCCGGCAGTCATCAATCGCTGCCTCTACCTCGGGACGATCAGTTTCCCGCAGCACGAATGCGCCTCGGACCTTGCCACCCCAGCCGAGCAGCACTATTGACTGCTCGTGTCGCTCGCGGTCGGCCAAAGCCGAATCCAGCGACTCGTCAAGAACGCAGTCCTCAGCGATCAGAAGTCGCCGACTTCCCATCCAAACTCGCGTTGCCTGCGACTCCAACCCTTCGCCGTCAGCTCGCTCGACGCTCGGCAGTCGGCAGTCAGCTTCGAGTCCCAGGCCGGAAAGCGTTCGCACCGACGATTCGACTTCGACGGCAGTCGGAATTGAACCGCCATCTGGCGAGGAACCTTCAACGCGGCCAGTCCACGCGACAATTGCTCGTGAAAATGCGTGTGTCGAACTTCCGGCCAGAGCAGCAGCAACATTACGAACGACGTTTTCCAACACGTCAACCGGCAGCAACAGATCGTCAACGGTCGGATGCCCCGTCGTCAGCGTGCCCGTTTTGTCAAACCGGACAGCTCGGACTGAAGCCAGTGTTTCGAGGACTTCGCCGCTGCGTATCAGCACGCCTCGACCGGCAGCGCGCTGCAGCGCCGTCCAGACGGCCATCGACGTTGCCAGGCCGAGCGCACACGGACACGCGATTAACGTGACGGCCAGTGCGGCCAGCAGACCGGTGCCGACATCTGTCAGGCCGCCCTGCAGGAAGAACGCGGCGACCGCGAGCACCGCGACCAGCGGCACGAACCACGTTGTCGCCTGGTCGGCCAGTCGCTGATAACGGCCACGTTCCTGTCGCGCAGCCTGCACGGCGTCGAGAATCTGAGACAGCGTTCCCTGATGAGCAGGCCGGGTCACTCGCACAACGATCTCACTGTCGAGCGGCACAGTTCCCGAGAACACGTCGTCGCCGGAACGTCGCAGAACAGCGTCGCTTTCGCCGGTGAGAATCTGCTGGTCGATCGAGACGGATTCGGACGAGAGCAGCACGCCGTCCGCTGGGATGCGCTCGCCGCAAAAAACGCGAATGGTATCGCCCGGCTGCAGCGAATCGGTCGCGACTTCTGATTCCTGGCCGTCGTGAATCAGACGAGCCGTCTCAGGCAGCAGACGGTCCAGCGAATCGAGCAACCGCCCGGCACTCACTCGCCCGCCCGCTTCGATCCAGCGGCCCAGCGTGATCAGTACGAGGACCATGCAGGGGACTTCAAAGTAGACGGACCCTCCGCCCGTCAGCAGCGAGACGACCGAGAAGGCGAACGCGGCAGTGACTCCCGTCGCGACGAGCAGGTCGGACGTCACTCGACGACGTGTCAGATCGACAACCGCCGACGCGGCAATGGGAACGCCCAGCAGAAACAGGACGGGCAATGCACCAATCAGGCACAGCCAGCGAAACAGTTCCGTCAGCGTGTCGCCGACGGAACCCAGGTCTTCGGTGCCGTAAACGTCGCGGCTCCATAGAGCCATCGTGAAGACCATGACGGCCATCGTGAAGAAGATGGCCAGCCCCAGCCGCGTCAGAGTCCACTGGACCTGCCCGGACTCGCCGCGATCCTGGGTGACCTGTGCCGCAAACCGGCAGCCGAAACAGCAGAATTCGTCTTCGACCGGTTCGTCCGGAGTCTGCCGAGTGGAGCCGCCGACCGGCAGGCCACACCACGCACAGGAACTCCGCACCACATCGTCGGTCATGGAGGCGAAACCAGTTCAACCTGCATGGCCGGCATCAGCCAGACCACGACGTAATAGATCGTCAAAATCCAGAATCCCAGCCAGATCAGCCGCACGTACCACGGGATATCGTTGCTGGTGTAGTGGTGGTACCGATGATCTTCTTCGGCGGATGTATTCTTGATGTGATCCATGATTAGCTTCCTGACAGATCAGGCCTCGCGTTGGCCTGAGCGTTTTCGTTCCCTGCCGCTCACATCGCCTGCTGTTCGTGCTGGTCGAGTTTCTCTTCCTGATCGAGCAGATCGAACTTGGGGGCTTCGATGTCGTGGAACATGCCATTGGCCGTTGCCCACAGCAGCAGGAAGAAGAAGCCCGTGCTGGCGAACAGGTAATTTGCAACCGGCGAGATCGCGAAGATGCCGTCGACATCGCCGCGCACCAGAGCGATGAATTCGACAAGCTTACTGCCGAAGCCGTAGATGCTCGGGATGATAATCAGCACAGCGAGAATCGCCGTAATGATTCGCATAGACTTCTGTTCGGTGCGGGTGACCATCGCTACGTCCGTTCGATTGGAAAACGTTTCGTTGTCCGATGTGGGTTAAGTCGCTACGGATTACTTACTGAGCAGCGTCGGCAGACTCCGCTTCAGCGCCTGCTTCGGGCGCCGCTGCCGCAGCTTCTGGCTCGTCAGCCTTTGCGTCTGGATCGTCGATTGGTTCAGCCTTCGACGAGTCGTAGTCCGGGTAGCTCTTCAGCCAGGACCCCAGCCACTGCACGTAGGTCATCAGAACCAGACCACGACGGTTCGGTTTCGATGGATCGCCATCGAAGAACCACGGGTATTCGGGCATAGGTGACTTCCAGGAGACCATCGTTGGCTTGAAGAGGTGCACTGCGTGCCAGTCGTTGGATCGGCGACCGCCTTCACGAGACAGGTCCGGTCCGACGCGACGCGTTCCGAACAGCACTGGTCGCTGCAGTTCGTT
>JAPOLP010001010.1 GCA_029977045.1 Planctomycetota bacterium | reverse complement strand
GTTCACGCACATTTTCGCGGGCGGCTACGCGGCAGGTTACTACAGCTACAAGTGGGCCGAGGTCCTGAGTGCTGACGCGTTCGCCGCGTTTGAAGAAGCGGGCCTCGACGACGAGTCCGCCGTCCAGCAAACCGGTCGCCGTTTCCGCGACACCGTTTTGGCTCTCGGAGGCAGCCGCCACCCGATGGACGTCTTCCGCGACTTCCGAGGCCGCGAACCGGATCCGACGGCGCTGCTTACCCACTGCGGCCTGATCTGCGGTGAATAGTCCATTGGCCAGGATTGACCAGCCGTAGCCAGGTTTTTCCAAAACCTGGAGAAGCGCAGAGGCAGGGATCAGCAACCGCTTCGGCGACCGCCGACACGTTCGATTCTCACCACTGACGAACATCCGGTTTCGGAGAAACCGGACTACGGCTGCTTCGCTGTCTTCAGGAACGTTGTCAGGTCATCCTGAAACTCGGCGACAGCTTCGCGCGGGCCGACGAGTTTGACGTAGAAGTCGCGAGCCAGCGGGACGGCGACTCCGATCAATCGCCAGTTTTCCTGCGTCCCTGACTGGCCCGGCAGGCGGCTGTTGAAGCTGCCTCGCACGTCGACCATGCGGGATTCGATGCCGGCAACGTCGACCGTCGACCAGGTCGGCTCGTCGCCGGGTGCCTGACCGACCTGCCCCACCCAGCGGTTGAGGTTCGCGTCGATTCCGCCGCCGACGGATGCCAGCGTCAACTCCATGTCGCCGTGCTCGGAATGCACGATGAACTTTGAGTCGTAGAATTGCGACTTCTCGAGTTCTTCCCACGACGTCGGAACGTCAAAGCTGAGTCCTGCGTACTCACGTGTTTCGACGGCCTCTGTCCCGGTCGATTCGGTGGATGTTTCACCGCCTGCAGATTCCGTTGGTTCTGCTGCTGTCGACTCGGCTTCCGAAGTGGCGACAGCGACAGGAGGGGCTTCCTGGCTGTCAGAACTCGCTTGACACCCAGCGATCGATACAACAAGCAGGCCCACCGACAGCCTTTCAAACGTCATTTGTTATCCTCTGTAAATCTGATCCGAGTAGTTGTGCTGAAAGCGTTCACGCTTCTGAGCCATCGTCAGTACTGCTCGACGATGACTCGCTTCCGTCTGGCGATTCTGACTCAGTTTGAGTCTCAGCTCCACCATCCTCGGTCGGGCTGGCCGCAGGAGTCTCAGTGTCAGCAGGTTGAGCGTCAGCGGATTCAGCAGGCTCAGCATCCGCAGCCAGAGGCTTGCCACATTCAGGACAGAATTTCGCACTCTCTGTGTGAGCCGCATCGCAGTGCGGGCAGCGCTTCGTGGCAAAGTCTTTCTGAAATTCCGGCGAATCGACGTTGAAAGCCAGCAGCAACCAGCGATCACCGTCCTTGCGGAGGTTCGCTCGAATCGCCCCCTTGCCCCGCTCGAACGTCGCCTCGTACGTCACGTTGGCCGTCGTCGTCGCGTTGTTCGTGTGCATCCTGAAGCCACGCAGCGTTTTCGATCGCAGCGACCCCAGTCGAGTCTGAATGGCCTGTCCGAGTTCCTCGTACTTCTCCCGGCTGACGACACCGCGCAGTTCTGACGTCGTGTGCGTGTCGTACGTGTCACCGAACTTCCCGTCGGCAATTGCCGCAAACAGTTCTTCGATCACCGGCGTGATGTCTGTGTCCAGGCTGCGGTACGACCAGAAAAGCACGCCCGCGCACGACGAAACTCCAATCACAATCAGAAACGCACAGCCCAGAGCCTTTGCAAACTTCATCCGGCTTCTCCCTGGTCACAGAGGCAGACGCGTGTTCCGTAAACGTTCGCAGTCTGCTTCAGCCGGTCGGTCATCACAAGCCTCGAATCTGCTGTGACGATGATCTTCAGTCGCCTCGGCAAACGCAGAGGTTTGCAGATTCGTTGCTGGAGCTGGCACACTACCCACCCCAATCCGACTGTCGAGTGCCAATCGCCTGAAGTAAACGCCAACTCCACAGGAGAGAACCATGTCCGATCTCGACCGCCGCAGCTTTCTGAAAACCACCAGTGCCGCCGCTGCTGTTGCCGCAGCATCGTCATTCGCAGCTCCGGCCCGGTCGCGGGCGGCTGGATCGAACGAGCGGATTCGGATCGGCTTTATCGGTCCTGGCGGTCGCGGCTTCGGGGCTCACGTCAAGACGCTGTGCAACCTGCACAAGGAAGGCGCGAAGATCGAACTGGTCGCTGCTGCCGACGTCTACTCGGTCGCTCGCGAAAAGACGCTCGAACACATCAAGAAGGAAACCGGCTTCGAGGCCAGCGCGTACGTTGACTACACCGAGATGCTGGAGAAGGAGAATCTCGACGCCGTCTGCATCGGCACGCCGGACCACTGGCACGCGAAGCAGACGATCGACGCGATGAACGCCGGCTGCCACGTTTACTGTGAAAAGCCGATGACGCACTCGGTGCAGGAAGCTCTGGACGTTGTCGCCGCGTGGAAGAAGACCGGACAGATCATGCAGGTCGGCGTCCAGTCGACCAGCCTGCCGCTGTGGGATCAGGTTCGCGGGCTGCTCAACGACGGCAAGCTCGGCAAGGTCCTGATGTTCCAGACCGAGTACTTCCGCAACTCGGCCCAGGGCCAGTGGCGGTACTACAAGCTCGAAGAGCGAATGAATCCGTCGACGATTGACTGGAAACG
>JAPOLP010000659.1 GCA_029977045.1 Planctomycetota bacterium | reverse complement strand
CCAGGTGTTGCTCAGCGTGCCGAGCTGAGCCGCCAGGGCGGTCGACTGTTCGATGAGGTTCTCGTTGAACTTTTTCAGGGTCTGAGCGAACTGGCGAAGCTGGATCGGATCAACAATTGCCTGAGCCATGCGGCACCTCGAGGGTGGGAGTACGGAGTAAATTGCTTACGGTTCAGAATTAGCGTGCAGATTTTGTTGCGGAGAGTTGTGACCGGGAACGTGCCTCGACGAGCGAGATTGCGGGCTGCTCGACCCAACAACCGACAGGACCATACACGCCAGCAGAAAGGCAGGACAGAGGCCCGCTTTGCTCGGTAACGCGCGGCACGATCGCCTGTAAGAAAACGACAGCCGCGACGATCCATCAACAGGCCGACGCTGGCAGCTCAGAAGCTGCCACGAGCCAACTGACTATTCCGGAGGAAGGGTTTGTTCGCCTGAGGAATCAGGCTGCCTGGCAGGCTGTGACAGGCGGGACGCCTGCTTCCAGAAGTCGGAGATGTGCTCGCCGACGGGCAGGGCGTGGTAGGCGTGACACTTCAGACACGAATCTCCGGCAGATTCCGCGACATGGCAGACGGCGCAGCGTTGTTTGGAGATCGGCTCAAAGCCGCTGACGTGCGGGCTTCTCCAGTCCGTCACGGGGAGCCACTGCTGGCCGTCGTCGGTGCGTTCAAAGAAGGCGGGATGGTACGTCTCGCGAGTCGCCGCTTCCGGAACGACGCGATGACAGGAAATGCAGCCGGCTTCGATCGGCAACTGCATGTGCGGGCCGTGAACGAAGTGCGTCAGCAGGCTCGCATGGTCAACCGCCCGCCGAGCCTGCCAGTTGATCGCCAGCTCGCCGGTCTCCGCATGGCGGTCGACGGTGTGACACTGCAGACAACGCCCCGCCGCTGTTGGACCTTCGAGAAACCGACCGGAGCCAGAAGGATTGACGAGCTGCCGAAACAGCTCGGACTGCGCGTCGGGTTCTGCCTGCTGGATCAGAACGCGGACGGTTGTATCGAACCACGCTCGCAGCAGTGGATCGGCGTGCCCGGTTGGCCGATACCGGACCGAATGGTCTGCGTCACGCAGGTACCAACCGCCGCCAAGCGTCGATTCGATCGGTGACAGAGCCGGCTTCGCATCTGCAGAGTCGCTCACAGGCAGCGGTTGCTTCTGCTGCCGGGCCTGAGCTTCCGCCGCAAGATTCGGAAACCAGACGTGGGCCGCAGCGACAATCGAAGGCACGATCGATGACTGATTTGCGGTGGCCCCGGTCAGGCCATCACCGAGCCGAGCGGAAATCGCGGCCTGCCCGTCATGGAGCACGTCGTACAGCAGAGACTTGATTCCCCAGTGATAGTCGACGATCGCCGACGGCTGACGGCTCGCGTCAAAACCGGCTCGATTACGAGCGGCGGCTGCATCCTGAAAACTCTGATCGCCAGCCAGCAGAAGCTGCATGAATGGCGGCAGGCTTCGCAGAGGCGGATCGACGGGCCGGGCCGGCCACTGACCAATCGCGGCTGTGGTCTCGTCCGAGTTCTCTGGAAGCTCAAGGTCCGGGATCGCGAGGAACGGAATCCCCGGCGTTTCGCGATCAGTGATTTCGTCGGCGTGACAGGCCGAGCACATCTGGTCGTATCCGCGCGTGCGAACCAGCAGGCCTGAGGATTCGGGTTCGTGACACGCGAGACAGGCTGTCGGCGACTTACCGTCGGGCATCAGGCGGCGGAACTCGTCATCAACGAAGTACTGCGACAGATGCCGGGCATGATCGAAGTAGATCCGCGGACGGCGGGCGTAGGCAAAGTCACTGATCTCCGGGTGGCCGTCGCTGAAGCTGTGAAACTGATCGGCGTGACAGGACTGACAGCGCAGATCGCCAAGCTGTTTCAGATCGAAGTCCTTGCCACGATGTTCCTGATGGCAAGCCGAACACGCGAGTTCGTCCGTCTTCACGTCGCTGCCATCGTCAACGAGTTTCGCCAGAGTCAGCAGCAATGGTTGACCGTGTTTGCTCGCTGACAGGTCGTGCTCACCGAGCTGCTTTGCTCCAGACAGGCTGGTCAGCGTCTGATGGTTGGCACTGTGGGGCAGGAATGGTTGCGGTCCGATTTCCGTGTGGCACTTCAGACACAGTTTGGTGTCAGCGATCGCGATATCGGCATCGAACGAATGCTCGGCGAATTTGTGAGCATTCAGTTCGGCAGCGACATGGCACGTCGCGCAGTCATGTTCGACGGCTGAGTGCTGAAACGTGACCTCGCCGGGAAGCATCGTGCTCGTTGGCGGGTGGCCTCCGAAAACATACAGACAGAACGCGAGACAGGCCGCGGCGATGAGCGCCGAGACGCGGCGGCGGATGCCGAAGAGGTTCCGTTTCGGCTGGCAACGAGTGTCCGGCTGGCAGCACGAACCGTCCGGCAGCGGACCGTCTTTGCAGGAACCGCCCTCGATGGCTGCTCGCGTGCAGACGTAGCGGTCGCCTTTCTTTTCCGGAGTGCACTGGCTCTGCACCTGGCACGAACCGCGGCTGTCCGGACCGAACTGGCACGGAGTTCCGTCGCACAATCGACCGCAGACCCAGCCGTGCGTCGGGCGTTCGTACTGGCTCTGCTTCCAGCCGGTCTGTTGCAGCGGTTCGCTCATGCCGGACACCTCGGTGCTGCTGGAGATTTCATCAACTGATTCCTCCATAAGCACAGGCCGCAAGCCCGTGGAAGATCGACAGGACCAACAGGCCGTACGTCAGCGGAATATGCACGAAGAGCCACAGCTTGAGGGCTCCCTGCAGCGCGTACTGGTAGTCGAGATCGTCCTTGCGCTGCACCAGACTGACGATGACATCCATCGCCCCGCGTTCGTCTTCGGAAAGGAACCGCTGCTGGCTCTGGATCGCCAGCATCAGCCGTTTGCGCGGATGTGACGAATGGACCAGATGCCAGAACGAGTTTCGCGGACATTCGAAGAACGCCTTCAGATCGTTCACATAGAGGTCCGAGATCGCCGTTGTGTCGGAAGCTTCCGCGCACTTGAAGACGATCTTCTCGATATCGTCCCGCAACTGCTTCAGGTAGACCGGAATCCGCTCGAACAGGACTTCCTCACCACGCGACGTCAGCCGACCGGGAAACGACCGCGACATCGCCAGGCCGACGATTCCACTGAGAAACGTGGTTGCGTATGCGGTGGCGAGAACGCACTCGAATGTGCCGTTCGGAACCCGCGATTCGATATGCAGCAGGAAGACGACGCCGGTCAGCAGCCCGGCATAGATGTGGAACTGCAGCCAGCCGGCGGAAGTCCCGAGCGGCACGACAGACAGCTTCTTGCGGAAGTTGTACAGCGCGAGAACGACGATCAGGCCAAAGAGCAGCCAGCCGCTCAGGTGCGCCGTCCGCCAGTGCGAAATCTCCAGCAGCTGTTCAACCAGTACCAGCGCGACCGTGAGTACGGCAAGAATCGAGCAGTTGGTGATTCGTCTTCGCGTGCGACGGTTCATGACTGCAGCGCCGCCTCCACGGTTTCCAGCATCCGCATGTCGATACGCAGCAGAGCGTCGTGCGGACACGCTCGCTGACACGCCGGACCTCCGGGAATTTCCTGGCAAAGGTCGCACTTGGTGGCCTGCGTCAGCGGTCGGTTGTTCTTCTCGTCGACGATGAACTTCCCGGCGTCGTCGCGAATCTCAACCATCCGGATCGCGTCGTACGGGCAGTTGCTGGCGCACTGCGCGCAGCCGATGCAGGTCTGATCGGTGATGACAATCAACCCGTCGCGTTCGTTGCGATGAATCGACCCAGTCGGGCACTCGATCATGCAGACCGGATCGCTGCAGTGCAGGCACGCGTTCGCGAACATGTACTGCCCGTGAATCGGACCGTGCCGAATGAATCGCGGGTTGTTGTCGTGAGCGACGGCACACGCTCGGACACAGTCATCGCAGCGAGTGCAGCGGTCGAGGTCGATGACCATCGTTGCCGTGCCCTGAATGAACCGTCCGTTGACCATGAAGTCGAGCAGGTAACCGTCGATGTTCGAGTTCGGTTTGGTTTCCGACGCTGCCGGTCTCGCTGGCACGGCATTCGGAAGGGCAGCCTGTTTGCCGAGCGCCAGTTTCTCGACGACCGGAGT
>JAPOLP010000794.1 GCA_029977045.1 Planctomycetota bacterium | reverse complement strand
GTTTACACCGGTTTTCTCGATCCCTGCCGCAAAGACGTCTGATGACAACTCAACCACGCACGGACACACTCTCGTCCATCGAGAGCCGTTCGGGACTGATCACAATGCCGCCGCTGAAACTTCATCCGATTCTCAAACGCATCCGCTGGGGCGGACGCCGTCTGGGAACGGCCCTCGGCAAACCGCTCGGTCCGGAAGCCGACTATGCCGAGAGCTGGGAGATCGCGGACAATGGTGACGATCAGAGCGTCGTCAGCTGCGGCCTCTATGCCGGCGCGACACTGAACCATCTCGTCAGAACCCAGGCCGCCGAGCTATTCGGACGCGACGCCGGACGCTTCCCGGCCCAGTTCCCGCTGCTGATTAAATTTCTGGACGCCAACGACCGTCTGTCGATCCAGGTCCATCCCAACGATGGCTACGCCTGCGAGTACGACCCGACGGAGAACGGGAAGACCGAAGCCTGGGTGATCATCTCCGCCGAACCAGGCAGCCGCCTGTTTGCCGGCCTGAAGCCAGGTGTCGACGAGCAAACTCTGCGCGACGCGATCACGAACAACCGTCTCGAACAGTGCCTGCACTCATTCGAGGTTTCCGCCGGCGACTGCGTCTTCATCCCCGCCGGAACGATTCACGCGATCTCGGAAGGTATCCTGCTTGCCGAAGTTCAGCAGCAGAGCGATCTGACGTTCCGCCTGCACGACTGGGGCCGGGTCGGCACTGACGGTAAACCCCGCCCGCTGCATATCGAAGACGCCATCCGCTGCACCGACTTTGAACGCGGCCCGATCCACTGCTCCCAGCCGAAACCGCTCGACGGAGTCAACGGCGGCGAGGAAGTCGTCCACTGTGCGTACTTCACGATTCGTCGTTACTCGGGCTCAGGCAACGTGACGATCCCCGACGACAACCGGTTCCACGTTCTGATGGGACTGGCCGGTGCCTCGCACGTCGAAGCAGCGGACACCGACGAGTCACTGACACTCGGCGACACGATCCTGCTGACAGCCTCACGCGAAACAACCAGCGTGCATCGCAGCGACGACGCCATCGTCCTCGACATCTTTATTCCGTAGACGCGGCCAACAGCCGGTCGGTCAATCGGCGTCTGCATCCGACTCCGCGTCAGAGCCCGCGTTTCGCTGGCCGGCTCCGTCTTCGAGCAGCCGCTTGAGGCTCCGGAGTTCGTTCTCCATCGCCTTGCAGCCGGACGATCGGAACATCCAGCCGCAGAGAGCGAAGAACACCTTCATGAATCCCCTCGGGGAAATGACCGCGTCTTCCGAGACCCGCGTGCGACCATTGCCGAGGTCTTCAAACTGGTAAGTCGCCGCGATATCGAACTGCTTGCCCGTCATGTAAACCGCCGATCGATGGGGCGGCTCCCAGGCGATGACCTCGCCGGCAAACTCCATCCGGCAACCGTGATCCTCGGTCACGCAACGGAAAGTTGAACCGACTCGGCCAGGAGTCGACTGAATCACTTCGTCTTCGACGACCGTGATACTCCACTCGGCAACATTGTCGTTCGTGTACTCGAAGACCTCGTCGATCGGGCGATCAATCTCAACGCTTGCCGCAGTTCGCATGGGGAGTCTCCACGAGGACCTTCAGGCAATCAGTTTCCTTCGGCAGCCGGCGGTTCGCTGTTTGCAACAGGTGCCGGAGCAGGCGGCGGCCCGGCAGCCGGTTTGAAGATCATCACCATGCCGGCCCCCGCAGCGGCGAGCACCAGGCCAAGATAGAACGGCCAGCTCGGCGGGTTTTCCGGCGGGTGAAAGAAAAGCATTGTCGCAAACGTGGTAATGATCGGAGCCCCCGCAAATACCAGCGGCGCGACATACAGAGCCCCGCCTTTGCCTGCATTCGTCACCGCAAAGATGACGAACAAAGCTCCGGCAGCCCCCAGCGCACCGGCCACAACGCCCCAAGCCATCGGAATCAGGTCGAAGTTCGGGACAGCACCAGGCTTCACCGTCGGGTCAAAGCCGGCACCGAAGATCATCGCCCCTGGTACGAGGACGGCCACCAGAAAGTACGCGACGCCGACAAACAGGAACGCTCGCAGATTGCTCTGCAGCTTCATCGCGGCTTCGTGCACCAGTGGCACGTAGTTACCCCAGGAGATCGCAGCCCCCGCGACGAAGATCAGCGCCGTTAGATTGATGAAGTTATTCAGT
The DNA here is from genome assembly GCA_029977045.1 of Planctomycetota bacterium. Lineage (GTDB taxonomy): Bacteria > Planctomycetota > Planctomycetia > Planctomycetales > Planctomycetaceae > JAPOLP01. The sequence goes on along the minus strand of JAPOLP010000794.1, from coordinate 1,369 downwards.
TCCGAAAGCGGCTGCCCCGGTTTCAGCTTGCTGAAAATCAGCACGCAGGCCGCTCCGACGACCGCCAGCAGCAGCCCCATGAAGAAGCGCCAGTCAGGCATCTTCCGCACGGGATGATAAACCGTCATCGTCATGATCGTGTTGATGATCGGTGCTCCAGCGAACACCAGCGGAGCAACTACCAGCGGCCCTTTCGCCGCAGTCGCCGCAAAAATCACGCACAGAGCACCAACAGCTCCCGCGGTTCCAGCTGCGATCCCCCACATCATCGGACCGCAGTTGAAGTTCGGATTCGCTTTTTTTGTTGGGTCGTAATTGAGGCCGAAAATCATCCCAGCAGGAACGAGCACCGCAACCAGAAAGTAGGCGACGCCGACAAACAGGAACGCTCGCAGATTGCTGTGCAGCTCGACCGCCGCCACATGAACAGTCGGAACGTACAGGCCCCAGGAAAGCACCGCACCGCCCACAAAGGCCAGAACGATCGGGTTCAGCACGGAAGATCGAGACATGCGGGGCTCCACGGTCAAAGTCGGCAGGAAAATCAGGCAAGGCGGCGATTGTAGTGGCGACTTTTCGGCCCTGCACCCATCGATGAGCGGGGTTGAAATACCCCAGTTGAAGACTCGAACTCGGTAGACGATGGCGAATCCTGGAAAACTGCCAGGAAGTCAAAAAGCTGGTCTTAACTTCTGAGTTTCGCCCGGTATTCTGTGGCTCCTTCCTTTGAGCTTACCTCAATGACTTTGCGAACTGCCCGCCGCGAATCTCACCGGGTGCTCGCGAGTCTCCTTCCTTTGCTGAATCCGGATGATTCGGTTTCCTTGAGCAGTGGCCGGGCTCGCTTTGCGTCCGAAGCGAGTCTCACGCTGACTCAGCCTGTGGCGAGATGCCGCTTCGAGCCTGCTGGCTGTGACGGAAACAGCAGCCGGATCATCCTGGTTTTCAATTCTGCAACGTGTCGCTGTCGATCGAGATTGTCGGCCCGATCGCGTCACGGTGTGATGCCTTCCGATCGTTGCCGCCTGGAGCAGGTCTCAGCCGGAGCCGCGCATCCACTCGCCGTTTTTATTCTGGTTCTCGTCCGGAACTTTGACCGCCGGAATTCACACAGGAGTCCGAACATTGATCAGTGAAGTTCTGCCCGCAAAGGACGACGCCCCGCGTCTGCTTCCGAATGCGATTCTGCCGCCGTACACGTACGTCCCCGGCACCAAGACGCCGCACCCGATCCGCCATCCGGAAGGCCACAGCCACGGTCGCAAAGGCCGCACTCCGCAGGCGATGGATCCCGATGTCTGGCACGAGAACCGCAACTTCCTGCTGGCCATCGACCTGTTCAATTACGGGTACTACTGGGAAGCTCACG
>JAPOLP010000914.1 GCA_029977045.1 Planctomycetota bacterium | reverse complement strand
TGGTAAACCAGAGTTCGCGTTCCCAGCTCAAACCAACGCGACGGCACTCGACTTCCAGTTCATCACGCTGAAACGTGCGGCACTTCCACAGCCGGCTGGACATCGCTCCGAAGACGGTGTTCTCGGTGCACTGCAGAAGAATCCGCCCACCGGGGCGGACGACGCGCGACAGCTCTCGCAGGCCGGGTTCTGGATCGGGCAGGTATTCGAGCACCCAGCCGCAGGTGGCGACGTCGAACGTGCCGTCCTCGAACGGCAGCTTCAGCAGGTCAGCGGTGACGAAGTTGATCCGCGGATCGTCGATGCGCTTCTTCGTGCGTTCGAGCATCTTTGTCGAGAGGTCTGTCGCGACGATTTCGCAATCGGACGGCGAGTGCTTGACCAGGTGCGTCAGAAGCTGGCCAGCTCCGGAACCGACATCGATAATCCGGTGGCAGTCGTCGAGCGGAAAACTCCCTCGTTTGAAGAACGCCGAAGCCAGCGGTTCGTGCAGGCTGACGATGCTGCAGGACCGCAGGAACTTCCCGGCGATGCCCGAATAGTGGGCTTCGACTGAGTCCTGATACTGCTTCCAGGGTTTGCGTCGATATCCGCGATAGCTCAATCGTTCGGCAATCAGTTTCTGAATCACGAAAGCACCTGAGGCTCAGGGATGTGTCTGAATCGGCTGGTTTCGACAGGAAGGCGACGGATTCGTCGGCCAGAAGAGGATGCGTGCAATGCCTGCTGACTGGTCTTCTGACCTTGAGATTCTGCCGCGCTGAGGCGGCAGATTCAACGAGGCCGTAAGCGCCGACGGACTGTTCAGTGGCATCGACCGAGCGGAACATCATCTTCGCAGTTCATCGGTCCGTCCTGCCGATTCGGTCATTCGTTTGCGGGTTGCTCGAACGTTTGCGGCTTGCGAGCGGACAATCGTGAACAGCAGAGGAGTCAACGCGATCGTCAGAAAGGTCAAAGATCGTACGGGTTCCGGGCTGAGTCGATGAAACCGGGCGGCGGCATCGAGCAGCAGCATGGCTCCGACGGCGAGGACGGCGAAGGAAAGCGACAGACGCAACGCACTTTTCTGCACAATGACGCCAGCCAGCCCGAGAACGAGCAAGCCGAGTCCGGGAGCCCCCAGTCGGCAGAGTGTCAGAAAGTCTCGCGGGTCGGCCATCTTCGGTTTTGCTGCGTCTGCGTTGCTGTGGTGCCTGGAGAACGTGTGCTACGTATCGCGACTGTTCGCCCGCTTGCGTGTCGGAACCGTGGTTTTCATCATGACGTCTGTCGGTTTCGCTGGCCAATCATCTCGCGGCGAGGCCGATTTCGTCATTTCTCCGGGGTTCGCGATTCGATCTTCTGCTTACTGTTGCGAAGCGTGAACCGTCGCTGATTCCAGCATCGCTCTCTGAAACGGTTGCTCGTCGGACTGACGGCAAAACCGTTCCATTTCCGCCGAGGTTCGGCCACATTGGACGAACAGCGTCAACGTATCCTTGAAGACCTCTCCGGAACGCTCAGTGGCGAAGTCCGCTGTGACGACGTGGCTGTTGCCATGTACGCGTCGGATGCGAGCCTGTTTCAGATCCGTCCGCTCGGCATCGCTTTCCCTCGTGACCGCGACGATGTCGTCACGCTGGCCCGCTACTCTGCCGAGACAGACATCCCGCTGATTGGCCGCGGAGCTGGAACAAATCTGACGGGATCGGCGATCGGATCCGGGTTGATTGTCGATTTCTCGCGGCACATGCACGCGATTTCGCACGTTGACGATAAAACGGTCACGGTGCAGCCAGGCGTTGTGCTCGACCGCCTGAACGAAGCGTTGCGCCCGACTGGCCGGTACTTCCCGCCGGACCCATCAACAGCTTCGATCACGACGATCGGCGGAATGCTGGGAGTTGACTCTGCCGGTTCGCGAGCTGCCCGCGTTGGTTCCACTCGCGATTACGTTCGCCATCTTGAGATGGTCCTCGCCAGCAGTGACGTTATTCAATGCGGTATCGAGCAACTCGATTTTCTGAGCAGACGCGTCAATTCAGCAGAGCCGAGCGCCAGCGATCAGACTGGGACACCTGGGATCGCCCGGGATGACGACGACGATTCGTCTTCAGATCTGAAACGTACGATTGTCAGCAAGCTGGCCAAGCTGCTGTCGGACAATCGCGAGTTGATCAGGAAGCACCAGCCGCAACTGATGCGAAACACCTGCGGATACCTGCTCCGCGGCGTGCATCGCCAGACGGAACTCAACCTGCCGCGAATGCTCGCGGGCTCCGAGGGAACGCTGGGTCTGTTTACCTCGGTGACGCTTAACACGCTGCCTTTGCCCGAGTATCGGGGGGCGGCGCTGCTGACGTTCGGGCAGATGGATCAGGCCATCGACGTTGTGCAGGCAATCGCGCCGCAGCAGCCGAGTGCTTGCGACCTGCTGGACCGACGACTGCTGACTCTCGGCCGGGAAAACGATTCGCGGTTTGAGCGGCTGATTCCAGCCGGGGCCGAGGCTGGGCTGTTGGTCGAACAAACCGGCTTCAGCGAGCAGCAGTGTCGCGACCGAATTGCCATGGCGATTCAGGCCGCCAGAGCGGTCGTTCCCGACGTTGCCGTTGCCGTCGAAGCGTACGATTTCGATGGCGTTGAGTTTCTCTGGGAACTGCCCCGGCAGGTTGTCCCGATGCTGTCCCGCATGAAGGGAGCCACGCGTCCGCTGCCGTTCGTCGAAGATGTTGCGGTGCCGCCGGACGCGCTGGCCGAGTTCTTTGCTCGCGGTCGCGAACTCCTGCAGAAGAACGACCTGACGGCGTCGGTGTATTCACACGCGGCTTCGGGACAGATTCATCTCAGGCCATTCCTGCCGCTGCCGGTTGCCGCCGACGGGCCGCGAATGACCGCACTGGCCGAGCAGCTCAGCGAGCTGGTCTGGTCACTCGGCGGGACGATCAGCGGCGAGCACGGCGATGGGCAGTCGCGATCGTGCTTTGTCGAACGCCAGTACGGTCCGCTGTACCAGGTGTTCCGCCAGATCAAGGAGATCTTCGATCCGCACAACCTCATGAATCCGGGCCGGATTGTCACTGCCCAGACTGAGATT
>JAPOLP010000569.1 GCA_029977045.1 Planctomycetota bacterium | reverse complement strand
TGAGAAGGCTCATCGCCAATGACGAACTGCGACGCGTTCTAAAGGCAACTTTCAACCTGGTCGACCGACAGGCAGAGCAACTCGGTTTGTCTAATCGTGTTCTTTGTCCAAGCGTGGCGACCGTCGAGACGGTTCACGCTGCGATTGTAGAATCCATCGACCGCATGACGGCCATGATTGACCGGCCTGAACGCGATGGCGGCACAGTCACTCAAAAGAGTGACGGTCGCGCAGTGAGTGGAGATGCTGACCTTGTCTCCACGATTCTTAGAGCTGTCGCCGCGAAATATCCGAGCGAGCGTCCGAAGCCTGCCACGATCAAGAAGCACATTCGGAATTGCCGTACGGCGATTCTGGAGGAGCCGCACGCTTCGATCGAACGCCATCAGACAAAGGCAGGCGGTCGCGCAAGGGTTGTAACTGTTGTGCTTCAATGTCTCGCGGAAGCTGGCGAGGTCTCGTACGACTGACTGTGCGGGGCGTTCCGGTCCGTTCCACTTCGTTCCATAGGTTCCAAACGGTATTCAGCCACTTCCTGCAGTTGACATCACTGGTAGCTTCCCGCCTCGGTCACGACTGACAGCAATTGTCTGCCAGTCACTTGAATTGACGGGAGGCGAAGCGATGGTGACGACGGTGGAATCGGTCCGCGGTGGGCTGGTGGATGTGCGGGAGGTGGCTCGGCTGGTGAGCTGTTCGCCGCGACAAGTGTTTCGACTCGTTGAGCGGGGGCTGATTCCTGCTCCGGTTAAGGTTGGGCGGCTGACTCGGTTTCGGCGCGACGAAATCGAGCGGTGGATTGATGGCGGCTGCCGGCCCGTGCGGGCGGGAGGGCGAGCATGATCAGTCCTGCTGTGGACGCGGTGGCCGGGGGCTCGCTGCTGATTGATGCCCGGACGCTCGCGACGCTGCTGGCGGTTTCTCCGGCGACGCTGTTCCGGATGAAGGCTGCCGGGAAGATTGGGCCGCGCGAACTGGCTCTGTCGCGGGGCTGTATTCGCTGGCGGAGAGATTCCGTCGAGCGGTGGCTCGCGGCTTCGGAACGCGAAGGCCGGTTGCTCGACCGGAAGACCTGGCAGGCACTCGACGAAAACACAAACGGCAGGCCCTCGCGCTGAATCCGCGAGACCTGCCGTTTGCCGTTTCGGAGTTTGCCGCGTCCGTGCTGCTGAGCGTGTGTCGGGAAGGTGACCAACCAAAGACCCGACGCCGCTTTATCCCGAAGTCCATTTCGAGAACTGCATGATGCAACGGGAAGATACCACAACCCCGCCGCGGGTTCCTGCTGAACAGTCAGATCCCGCTGAATCGCTCGACGAACTGACGGCGGCGGTGACGAACTGCGCAGCGCTGCCGAAAGTGGCGCGGCTGGCGATGATCGCGCTGCTTGATTCGTGCCGCACGCCAGACGAGCGGCTCGACCAGTACCGCGGGCGAGAGTTTCGCGTGCGACGCTGGGACGAGCTGTTTGAGGTCGCTCAGACGCGGAAGATCAAAGGCGTTCTGAAGTGGGTGGCGGTTCTCGTCAAACACGACGGCAAAGGTTTTCGCAGGCTGATCGAAGGCTCCAACGGAGCGGCTCGGTTTGGCGTCTGGATTCTGATCGTCCAGGGCGCGGCGAAGTGTGCAACGCGCGGCGTTCTCGCGGACGAAGACGGCCCGCTGTCGATCGAAGACCTGGCGCTGAAGACCGGCTGCCCGATCGTCAGCTTTCTCGACGCACTGCCGACGCTGCTGTCGATCGGCTGGCTGGAGATGGTCGACGGTGACGAGTCGGCTGAGGGCGTGAGCGGCTTCCCGTTTTCTGATGACGAGATGGCGAAGCTCAACGCGGAAACCGATCGGCTGCTTGCGGAAGTGGAGGCCGACGGGATTCTGTCGCCTGAGTTCATGGCGCAGGTTGAGCAGGACCTGCGTGAGGTGGAATCCGACCTGCCAGTCGAACGCCCGGCGGGAGGTTACCGGACATCCGGTGAAGTTACGCCCGTAACACCAGACGCCGACGACACTCGACCGGCGGAACCGGATTTGATCGTACCGGCGGAACTGGCTCGGCTGATCGACGCCTGGAACTCGCTGCCGCCGAACATCGCGCCGACGGTTCAGGCCCGCGAGCACGCGGCACTGTGTGCTGCCTGGCGACGCATCGAAGACGACTCGACGCCGGTCCGAGTCCGCGAGCTGTTACACGATCCTGACGCACTCATCGACGACGTGCGCGAGTCGGCGTTTCTGCACGGACAATCGTGGTTCCGTCTGGACTGGCTGCTGAAGAGCCCGCGCGACGGCCCGCTGTGGAATGTCGAGAAGCTCGCCGATGGTCGCTATCGCAATGGCCCGGCGATTGAAGCCGACTCGACGCTGTCTGCGCTGGCGTCGCTGTGATGGGCTGGCAGCGAGTGCGTTCGCCCTGGCGTTTGTAATCGGCTGCGGAACTGACCAGCCGCGGCTGTGGTTTCTGTTTCCTGTTTCGAGAGTTTGAGGATCTGACCATGACGAAAACTGAGTTTCGACCGTTGATGGCAGCTCTGGCGAAGGGCTGCCGGGTGGAGTTTGACCGCGAGCAATGTCTCGTGTGGCTCGACGCTTTGTGTGACCTGCCGGCGGCGGCTGTTGAGCTGGCCGTGCGTCGCTTTCTGTGCGAAGTCGGCAAGTGGCCGGACATCGCCACGATTCGACGCTTCGCCGATGAAGCTCTGCACGGCGCGGCGTTGCCGTGGGAACAGGCGGTGGCCCGAGTTCTGGCAGCGGTCCGGCGGCATGGCGTGTACGACGCGCAGGCCGGGCTCGGGATGCTCGACGACCGGACGCGGCTGGCCGTCAAGGCGCTGGGCGGCTGGCGTCGTGTGTGTGACTGGCCGGCGGACCGACCGGAGACGCTGACCGCTCAATTTCGAGACGCCTATCGATCGATTGCGGAACGCGACGTGTCGCGCCGCTGCCTGCCCGCGGACGTGCGGCCCGCTCTGCCGGGGCAGCCGTCCGACGCTCTCACAACGTGGCATTCCCGCAAGGCAGAACGCCTGCCGTCGCTGCTGTCCGATTCCCTGTCCCGCGTCTTTCCATCCGGAGGCCAAACCGATGAGACAACTCGACCTGTTTTCGTCAGCGGGACTGAAACCTGCTCGACGCCGCGTGAGCCTGCCCTCGTCAGTGCGGCTACCGAGTAACCGTCACGCGACCAGCCAGGACGGCGCGGAATCGGTCCGGCCCATCATCTCGACGCTGGTCCGGCGCGTGTTCGACTTCGTGCAGTCGTGCGGACTCGACGGTGCGACCGATGCCGAAATGCAATCAGCACTCGACCTGCCCGGCAACACTCAACGCCCGCGACGGCGCTGGCTGGAACAGAACGGCTACGTGAGGGACTCGGGAGAAACTCGACCGACGCCATCCGGTCGCGGAGCTGCGGTCTGGATGGCGACCGGGAAGACGCTGCCGACGGAACCGCGGCGGAACTGACAACCGAATGATGCCGGAGCGGCGCTGAGCTTGATCCGGCCTACGTTCACTGTCGGCGGCATGGTGTCTCCGGCGAAGCGGGTTCCGGTCGCGGTGACCGGCCCGAAAGCAGACCGACCGGCAAGAGCGACGCGATGCAACGCGAAGCTCTGCCGGTCGGAATTCACGTCGAGCCTGCCTGTCACGCCTGGTAGCAATCGCAGGCGGGCTCTCAGCAGAAAGGATGCTATCGAATGCTTGTGCTCACTCGGAAGAAAGGTCAGGTCCTGCGGATTGGCGGGGCTGTCGTCAGGATTCTGGCGACTCGTGGCGGGTTCGTCCGCCTGGGGATTGATGCTCCGGCTGACGTGCCGATTGTCCGCGAGGAAGTCGATCAGTCTGGAACTGCTGACGGTTCGGCTCGGCATCAAGTTGAGATGCGTTGCGGGCTAACTGCTCATCGTGAGAAAGCGGGCAGAGTCGACGCCGACACTGAGGATCGATTCCGACCCGTGCGTCGAATTCGACGAAGAAACCCCGACGCCGGAGCGGACGCCCGGTTGAAGCCAAAACTGGCTTGGTGACTCAGAGACGGAACAACTTTTCGCTGGGGCAGAAAAATCGCCGGATTTGCCTGCTGAAACTGAGCGCCAGCGGCCCTATTAGGTAGTGAGACGGTTGATCCCCTGTCTCACAAAACCTCACTGCCGGCCGAGGTCATTTCTCCGATGCTGTCTTCGCCGTTCCAACGAGTAAGTTGGAACGGCGCGTTTACACAACGAAAGGAAGTGCAATGCGCAAATCCCTCAAAGAGACCCTGAGCGGTTCGACCGCCGACCTTGCAGAAGAACTGTGGCAGGAGATTGTGAATCTTGGCGTAATGCTATCAGTTCAAAAGCTCTTCTTCGGCAATCCCCTATCAATTGAGCTGCTTAACCAGTCTGACAGCGGCTTCTTTGGTCAGGTCCAAGATCTGATCAACCGAGAATTGGTACTCTCGGCCTGCCGGCTACTTGATCCTGCTGAATCTAGAGTTCGAGGAGAATGGGTCCCAAATGCGACGCTGGCTCAGTTGCAGAAACGCCTCGAAAACGACGGTAACACGGATGCGTCGGAGTGTCTCAAACAAGACATCAATGAACTTAATCCCAAGTGCGAGCCGTTTCGCGAGATC
>JAPOLP010000067.1 GCA_029977045.1 Planctomycetota bacterium | reverse complement strand
CGCGGCATCATCCCGTATTCGATCAGGACGGCGGGCTGCTGATTTACTTCGAGGGGACGTACACTCACACGTTTTCGGGGAATGAGCAGCGGACACCGCGGTACGACTACAACCAGATCATGTACCGCCTGGACCTTTCGAACCCGAAACTTCACGAGACAACGGCCAGATAACGGCAAACGCGATAGACGAACCTGCCGGGAGACAACCTGTGCGACGAGTTGCGGTAATTGGACTGGGTCGGTTTGGAATGGCACTCGCCAGGCAACTGGCTGAACGCGGCGTCCAGGTGCTGGCGATTGACCGGTCGATGCAGCTGGTCAACGAGGCGAAGGATCGCGTCGACCTGGCCGTGCGACTGGACTCGACCGACCGCGAAGCTCTGCTTGCCCAGGAAGTCGATAAGGTCGACGTCGCGGTCGTTGCGATCGGCGAGAACTTCGAGGCCTCGCTGCTGACGACGGTGCTTCTGCAGAAGCTGAACGTGCCGCGAGTGATCTGCCGGGCTCAGACTTCAACTCACGCCGAGATCTTCGGCCAGATCGGAGCACACGAAGTCATCCAGCCGGAATCGAGCGCTGGCGAGCAGATGGCGCGGCGGCTTGCCAATCCACGGCTCAGCGACGTGATCGATCTCGCGTCCGGCTTCTCACTGGTTGAAATTACCGCTCCGCCATCGTGGGAAAACGTCACGCTGCAGACGTTGGCTCTGCGGACGAAGTTCGACGTGAACCTCGTCGCGATCAAACGTGGCTGCCCGGATGGAGAATGCCGCGTCGACAACGCCGAAATCATCAGCGTGCCGCGTCCAGCCGATCCAATTCTCACCGGCGATCGCCTGATGCTGGTCGGGTCTCACGAAGCGATCAACGGGCTGCCGAAGTCCTGAGCCGCACAGCTCCTGGTCAGGCTGCCGACAGATTCCGGCCGAAATGGATTGCCGAATGCACGTTGCCCACGTCATCACTCGAATGATCATCGGTGGAGCGCAGCAGAACACGCTCTTCACCTGCGAGGATCAGCATCGGGATCATGGCGACGAAGTGACGCTGATCACCGGCCCGGCTCTGGGACCGGAAGGCAGTCTGATGGACCGTGCCCGGCAGTGCGGCTTCCGCATTGTCGAAATGGATTCGATGCGGCGCAGCATCCATCCGTGGCGGGACTGGCAGGCGTACCGGCAACTGATCCGCGTGCTGCGCGAGTTGAAGCCGGACATCGTGCATACGCACAGCTCGAAAGCCGGCATCATTGGGCGAGCCGCCGCCGCGAAGCTTGGCATCCCCGTCGTGCATACGATTCACGGGGCCTCGTTTCATCGCGGCCAGAGTGCTCTGGCGTTTCGGCTTTACCAGATGCTGGAATGCTACGCGGCCCGCTGGACCGACGCCTTCATCAGCGTCTGCGACTCGCTGACGGCACAGTACGTTGCTGCAGGCGTTGCTTCCGAGGACCAGTTCACGACGGTCTACAGCGGCATGGAAGTCGAACCGTTTCTCAATCCCCCGCGACCTCGCGAAGAGGTGCGAGTGGAACTCGACCTGGCTGACGAGCACGTTGCCATCGCCAAAGTCGGGCGACTGTTTCATCTCAAGGGGCACGAGTACCTGATTCAGGCCGCGCGCCAGGTTGTCGACCAGCACCCGAATGTCCGCTTCGTCCTGATCGGTGACGGCATCCTGCGGCAGCAGTTCGAGCAGCAGATTGCCGACCTGGGCCTGACCGATCACTTCATCCTGACGGGCCTGGTTCCGCCAGATCGAATCCCGGAACTCATCAACGCCTGCGACATCGTCGCTCACACCAGCGTCTGGGAAGGTCTCGCCCGAGTCCTGCCCCAGGGCCTGCTCGCCGGCAAACCGGTCGTCAGCTACGACATCGACGGCGCCCCGGAAGTCGTCACACCTGGCGAAACCGGCTTCCTGCTGCCCGTCGAAAGCATCACCGAGCTGTCCGACGCTCTGAACCAGCTCGTCGACTCCCCTGCCCTGCGTCAGTCCATGGGCCAGTCCGGTCGAGCCCGCTGCCGCGAAACCTTCTGCCACCGTTTTATGACGGAGCGAATTCGCGAGGTCTACAAGCGAGTTCTCGACTGAAGCCGGTACGACGGACGCCCTCCTGCGAAGGGGCGAGGAGGCTGCTACGGAACAATTCCGTGGCTGCGGTCGACGGCTTCGATCATGTCTTCACGGATCCCGGTGTCATCTCGACTCAGCAGGAAGAGGACACGACCGGGGCGGAGGTGCCAGCTTGCCCAGCTCAGCGGCGAATCTCCGTTGGCGTCACGGGGTGATTTGTCGGCGCCGGCGGCCAGCAGCAATTCGATTGTCTCCGGGCTGCCAAACGCGGCGGCTCGATGCAGAGGCGTTTCACCGCGAGTCCGCACGTCGCGCCAGAAGGCCAGGGTCGGGATACCGGGAATCGTTGCGAGGTTTGGATCTGCACCTGCATCGAGTAACAGCCGGACGACCGCGCTGCGATCTTCGTGAGCTTTCGTCAGAGCCGCGTGCAGCGGAGTCTCGCCCGTCCGGCTTTCTCCTGCATTCGGTTCGGCTCCCGCGTCGAGCAGCAGCCGAACGCACTCGACCTGATTCATGTAAGCCAGCCCGGCCAGCACCGTCGTCCTGTTTTCGTTGCGCTGCCGATTCGGGTCCGCTCCCTGTTCGAGCAGATACGCGATCACCTCCGGATGAAACGTCAGCAGCGGCCCCATCCCGTGCTCGTCAACGCTGTTGACGTCGACTCCAGCCTCAACGAGTTCCCGCACGCGAGCGAGATCGCCCCGATGACAGGCCGCGACGAGCTCAGGATTCCTCGGCAGATCCGTCATGCTGCTGCGACTCCTTAGAGACGGTTGCTGTCAGTCCTCGGATGAATTCCGCGGCGCCGTCATCGGAATTCCCGGCCTGCCATCGTTGCAGGAGTTCCTGACAGGATTTCAGCCGGGCTTCGGGTGTGTACGCCGACAGTTCCCAGATGATTGTCAATTCCCGCGCCTGATTGATGGCTGCATGAAAGCTGTAATGCGGGGAGTGGTTGACGAAGGGGGAAAACGTATTCACACGCCGCCAGTCCGGACGGGCTGTTGTGTTGGCAACTTCGAGGCTAACCGGTGATTCGGTCACGCGCTCACTGATACAGACGCCCGCCAGAAATCGTTGAGTGCGGATGCGGCCAGAGTTGATATCGATCTCATCGTGCCGGCAGTTGAGAGGCGACCAGATAATCAACGGCCAGCCACCGAGCCCGATCAGCCATCCGCAGACGAGCGAGATAATCGCGAAGAGGTGTGCCGGGCCAAACATCCGCTGGGATGTTGTCGTTTGACAGTCCGATCGTTGAAGTCGAGTTTCTTCAGCCGCAGTGGTCAATTTGTCGGAAGTTACGCCCGAGTTGGCTCGCGCAATGACGCGTTGCAGGAACGGTCCAAAACTCGGCTGGTATGTTCTGTCGAGCAGGTCAATCCGGTCAATCGACGCAGATGTCCCGCTGGTTGCGGACTGTAGTTGCCACTCGCCCCCACGCCGCGCAAAGACAAATCGCCAGGCGTCGTCTGACGAGTTTTGCATCACAACGGTCAATTCCCCGGTTGAGGCTTCCTGCACGTCAGTTGAAATTCCGGCGAGCAATTCTGCGGCGGATTCCGTACATGGGGCAGAGTGCGCCGCGAACTCGGGAGGGTCAGAAGCGACTTCGGCCCAGTAACTGTGAACGAACCGGCTGGCGAATTCAGAAGCGGTCATCACAAACCCCATTGGCCGAGGCTCAGGTGCTGCAGGCTGACGGTCAAGTTTCATCGGCCTCGGGGCCATCTTCTTCAGACGCACCAGTGGGGCTGCCGGTAAGAAATTCGTAGTAGGTCCGACGGGCTCTCCAGACACCCGTCACGAGGAATACAGTGAAGACGCAAACGATGCCGTAGACGACTGCCGGACGTGTGATCGGAGGTGGATAGAGACCAAGTTCCTTAACGGTAACGTAATACAGGGGCTGAAGAACCAGGTATGCCATGAGGACATGCCACGCGAAGACCGACTTCTTTCTATGCAGGATGACAAACGGAACAGCCATCGCGATCCAGTTAGCCTGGTATGGTGTGAAGGTCCCTGAATTCAAGGAGTTGATGTCGTGAATGAGGCAAAGGCCGATCAGCCAGAAGACGAATGCAAGTGGATTCCGGACCGGCCCGTTGTCAGACATGGTTGTCGATTCCTGTGGCTGGATTCTGATTGATGATCGGGAAACCCGAGTGCAACGTTCTATACATCACGGTTAAGGGGGGACACGTACCGCCGAGCGTCAGGCGGGGTCAGACGGTGTCACACTAACATTGCCGCGGTGCCAGTCGGGTGTCGCCTTCTCCAGAAACGCGGTCATGCCGATGTTTGGCTCTGAGGTGCGGTAGCAGGCCGCGAAGGCCTGGGCTTCGGCTTCGAATTGAGCTTCCGGAGGCGGACCTTCAAAGTCTGTGATTAGAGATTTGGCCAGCGCGCGGGCGCTGGGGCCGCGGTTCAGGATTATGGCGACGCGGTTGTTGACGAGAGTTCGCAGCGCGGATTCGTCGTCCGCGACCGAATCGACCAGACCGAGCTGCAACGCTGTGGCGGCGTCGACGAGTTCGCCGGTCAGGATCAGGCGGCGGGCGGTGGCGCTGCCGAGGATGCGGAGGGCTCGAACGGTACCGCCCCAGCCGGGAATGATGCCGATCCCGGTTTCCGGCAGACCGATCCGGGCGTTGGCCGTCGCGAGCCGCATGTCGCAGGCGAGTGCCAGTTCGCAGCCGCCACCGGCACAGGCTCCGTGAATCGCGACGATTGTCGTGGCGGGTAGCTTGGCAACGCGGTTCATCAATGACTGGCCTTCACGCGAATTCGCGTACGCGGTTTCCTCGTTCAGGCTGCGGAGTTCGTTGATGTCGGCACCGGCAATGAAGACGCGTCCGGATGCCTCGAACACGACGACACTGACGCCGGAGGCTGCTTCCAGTTCGCCAAGGACCCCGGCCAGCCGCTGCCGCGTTTCCGGGCCGAGTAACTGAATGCCGTTTTCCGCCGAAAACAGGACGCGGGCCACTGGGCCGTCAACGGTCAGAGTTACGTTTGTCGTCATGGGTAGGGCCTCATTGTTTAACCGCAAGCCGCAGGCGTGCGTGCATCAGTTGATCAGACGTTTTGTCGCCAGAACGCGCACGCCTGCGGCTTGCGGTTAAACATAGGGAGCGTGCCAGCTACCACGAAGCATACTCGCCCCAGACTTTCAGTTGAGCGTCGCTGAGGACTGGCTTGAGCAGACCAATGTCAGTTTCTTTGATCTGCCGTTCGGCGACGTAGCGAACTGAGTTCGGGTCTGAGTTTCCGATCTCGACACGAGACTCAAACAGTTCGCGAAGCTGCGAATACTGCTGCTCGGTCAGATGCAGCTCGAGGTCGATCTGGCCCATCGCATACACAATCGCGGCGTCGCGCAAACGCTGGCGACGCGCCTCGATCGCCAGTTCGTACTTCTGCTTCTGCTCGGGAGTAACGACCGCGGCCATTGTCTGAGTCCAGACTGCCTCGCGTTTAAGTTCCTCGACGCCACCACCGAATCCGCTGCTGGAACTGCCGCCTCGGTGTTTGACGCGGTACTGCATGCCGTAACGCTGCACCGCCACCGTGATGTTCGCGACGTTCTCGTCCTGCACCTGAGGGCGAAAGACCGGTTGCGGTGCCGGCGGCACACCGAACAGCCGACCGATTGCCTGAAGAACGGGCGGCTTTGGTTCCGGCTTCTTTTCCGGTTCTTTGGGCTTTGGTTCGGGCCCAGGTTCTTCTTCCGGCTCTCCGGGCCGCGGGACTTTCCTGCCGGCGACTCGGATTTCGGTATCCGCTCCCCACCGATCCAGCCTCACGTGGCCTCGAAGCCGCTGCTCCTGATTCCGGATATAGCGCTCCGCGGCGCCTTTTGCGGCAATCTCGAGCTTCTTGACGGACTTTGCATCGAGATCGCAGACGCGAGCCAGTTCCTCAACTTCCAGCAGCAACTTGCTCTGCGCGGCAACGTGGAACTCTTCGACGACGCGGTTCTCGATCCGTTTCTTGAACTCGGCTTCTTCTTGGTTCGCCTTTTCGATCGGATCGACTGCCAGCTGCTCTTCGACTTCCTGCACAGCGACAGGCTTTGCAATGCCCACCTGCTGTTTCTGCGCGGCGACCGGTTGAGTGGTCAGCATCGGCAGGATTAACGCCAGGCAGGACAGAGTGGTTCGCGACAGTGGCTTTAGCGACAGCGGCTTCATCCGGTGGCTCCGTAGTCAGATGGGACTCGTGAGTTGTTTGGGCGTTGGCCAGAGTCGCTCTACGCTGATTTTTCCTGGCGGATTACGGCAGCGACAGGCTGACTTTGTCCGAAATGTCCGTCCGATTCCAGCCGCCGGGCCATTTGATCAGTTCGACGGCTTCGTAAGCTCGCTTCTTCGCGTCGAAGAAGTCATCGCCAATCGCGGTCACGCCCAGCACGCGACCGCCGTTGTTAACGACGTGCGAACCGTTCAGCCTTGTCCCGGCATGGAACACCTTGACGTTTTCCAGTTCACCAGCCGCGTCCAACCCGGAGATCGGCTTTCCCTTCTCGTACGAATCGGGGTAGCCCTCAGACGCCATGACGACGCAGACCGTCGGGCGTTCGTCCCAGTCGAGCGGTTCGATCTGATCGAGCCGGCCTTCCGCCGCTGCCAGCAGAACTTCCGCCAGGTCCGTCTTGAGCCGCATCAGGATCGGCTGGGCCTCCGGATCGCCGAAACGAACGTTGTATTCCAGCACTTCCGGCCCGTCTTCGGTGATCATGATGCCCGCGTACAGAATCCCGCGGAAGCGGATGCCGTCGGCGCTCAGCGTATGGACGGTCGGGATCAGCACGCGGTGCAGGATCTCGTCCATCAGTTCCGGAGTGACCAGCGGAGCCGGACTGTAAGCTCCCATCCCGCCGGTATTCGGGCCTTCGTCGCCGTCGTGAGCCCGCTTGTGATCCTGCGAAGTTTCCAGCGGGATGATCGTGTTGCCGTCGATGATCGCGAGGATGCTGGCTTCCTGTCCGATCAGGCACTCTTCGATCAGGACGTTCCTGCCGGCGTCGCCAAACTCGCGGAAGACGAGCATTCGACGCACGGCATCCATCGCCTCGGCACGGTTTTTACAGACAATCGCGCCCTTGCCGGCGGCGAGCCCGTCGGCTTTCACGACGATCGGGCCGTCTTCGCGTTCGTTGAGAAACTGCTCGGCCTGCTCGGCATTCGTGAATGTCCAGAAGTCCGCGGTTGGCACGGCGGCCTTGCGCATCAGTTTCTTGCAGAAGATCTTGCTGCCTTCGAGCTGAGCGGCGGCCTTTGACGGGCCAAACACCTTCAGACCGGCTTTTTCCAGGGCATCGGTCAGGCCGGCACACAGCGGAGCTTCCGGACCAACAACGGTCAGCCCGATCTCATTCTCTTTGGCGAATTTGACCAGAGCGGGGACGTCGGAGTCAGCGATGTCGACGTTGATTCCGTCCTTCGCCGTACCTGCGTTACCCGGAGCACAGTAAACCTCGGAAACCAGCGGGGACTGCTTGAGCTTCCACAGCAGAGCGTGCTCACGACCTCCCTGACCAACCACAAGAACGTTCATGATGCCGACCATTCGCCTTGAAATTCAGGTGTTTCCGCCCGGTTCCTGCCGGGCCGCAGCGAAGTATAGCCCTGTGAAAGACGGTCCTGTAGCGAGCCGCAAAGCTCGCTTTCGGCAGGCCGGCGTTGTGTGAAGACAGTGAACCGCACCGCGTTGAACCGAAGCCATATTGACAGGCTTCGGCGAGTTCCCGTACTGGTTCCTCACTGATCAATCTGATCGGTGGGCTCCCTGTGTGGGCACACTGGCCTGGATGGCCAGACCTCGCAGGACATTTTGTCGCCCGATTCCGGCAACATCCCGTCAACACTGCCAGTCGTTCTTTGATCGCCGCGGCAGGCCGTTACGAGTTTCATGGAAGAAACACAGCTCACAGACAGCGGACGTCGCGTTGCCACGAGGCAGCTTGTCGCCTTCGCCCGGTCAGTCGCTCTGGTGTTGCTCGTCGCCAGCGTTTCCGGCTGTGCGATGTTTCGCGAAAACCACTACATGGCGTCTCATCTGCCGGATCAACTGGCTGCCCTGCCAGTCAGCAATCCGCAGTTGCTGAACTTCGCGGAGATGGTTGGGAGTCCGTCTGACAGTCAGATGATCGGCAAGCTTGACGTTCTGGAAGTCAACCTGCTGCCCAGCCTGAATTCGCGGGAAGCGTTCCGTTACACCGTTCGCGTTCAGGATGACGGAACCGCAAACCTGTCAGAGATTGGGACGCTCCAGCTGGCTGGTTTGAAGCTGGTTGAAGCCGAGGCTGTAATTACGCAGGCCAGTATCGAACGCGGCATGTACCGGGCTCCGCACATCACCGTCACGATGAAGGAGCGAAAGGTCAACAAAATTCTCGTTTCAGGGGCCGTCAAGAAACCAGGCTGGTACGAGATTCCTGCCGCAGAGTGCAATCTTATCTCGGCTATCTTCTATGCAGGCAACCTGGCTCCGGATGCTGGCACGAACGTTGACATCCAGAACGTTGTGACTCGTGACGAGTTGCTCAACGAATCAATCGCATCGAATCCGGCAGGCGGAGTCGCCCAGGCCGGCTACGCCCAGACGCGAGCGCCTCGCCAGGCCAGTGTCGACCTGATCTCGGCAGTCAAGGAAGGTCGCGACGGCTACTTCATCGCTGACGGCGGCAGCGTGCATATCGAACGGCGTAACCCGGATGCGATCTATGTTGACGGTCTCGTCAAGAAGTCTGGACGGCAGATTTTTCCGTTGGATGACGAGGAGTTTCGACTACTCGAAGCAATCGCGCTGGCGGGCGGCCCGTCAACGCAGGTTGCCGACAAGGTGTTCATCCAGCGTGCCTCTCCAGCTTCCGGGCAGCCGGCTGTGATTCAGGCCAGTATTCGCAAGGCCAAGCACGACGAGGCCCACAATCTTCTGCTGGCGCCAGGTGACTATGTCAGCATCGAACATACGCCGGCGACGGTGATGATGGAAATTCTGCAGATGGTCCGCGTAGGAGCGAGTCTGAATCCATTGATCCCCTGATGCCTGGCCGGCAGTTGCATCCCTCGTCATCTTGTGCTGCATGACCTCATTGAACATTCCGACGAGTTACTGTTTATGACCACCGTCAATCCTCACCGCGATCCGATCGGAGCCGACATTGTGACGTCGTCGGGCGCTGGGAGCAGCGGCGGCAGTTCGTCCAATGTTATCTCCGCCGTTTTTCGGTTTCTGCATCTCGTTCAGATGCGGAAAGGGATCATGTTTGCGTGGCTGATGATTGCCTGCGTCGGCGGTGCGATCTACTACGCGGTTGCTCCGCGACTGTACGACTCGTCGGCCTCGATCTACGTCATCCGCGCAGCTGGCAGCAGTGCTAACGGCAACTCGGCAGGCGGAGATACGCGTTCGCTGCTCAGTCTTCTCCCAACCCAGGTTGAACTGATCAAGCAGGGGGCTGTGCTGGAAGAAGCGGTCAAGCTGCTTGGTCCAGACCATCACATTGACTTCGAGGGCAAGCCGCAGAAGGCCTGGCCAGCTCTTCTGGCTCAGAACCTGCGAGTTGGTTCCGACCGACTGACCAGCCTGATCGATATCCGCTATCGGTCCCGGCACCCGGAAACGGCTCAGGCGGTCGTGCAGGCGGTGGTTAATGCGTATCTCGCCTTTGCGAATGACACGGCGGAAAGCACAGCTCGCAAGGATCTCGACCGCCTCATGACCGAGCAGGTGGAGCTGGAGAGTGAACTGGAATCTCTGGAACGGAAACGTGCGGAACTGAGTGACCAGCTCGGCCAGCTGGCGACAACCGATGGCACCACTATCAGTCTGATCGCGAAACGAATTATCGATCTTCAGGAGCAGTTGTCGCGAGCAGAAGCTGCCGTGAGGAGTGCAGGGTCATTCCGGCAGGCGGTTGCTCTGGCGATCGAAAGCGGACAGAGCCTGCTGCCGTTTGCTCTGCAGGCGGAGCAGTTTCTGGGCAGGGAGTTGATTCAGAATGAGTTCGGCATGAGTCCGCAGGAATCAGCTGAGCGGTCGCGGCTCGTGCAGCACTATCTGACGCTTCAGAACGACCTTCAGGCCAAGCGTGAAGTCTATGGTGACCGGCATCCGGCCATTACCGACCTGGTCCGGGAGATTAATTTCTACCGTGAGCACATCGAGTACACCGACCGGTTGCGAATTCAGCAGCGAGAGGAGATCAAGTCGAAACAGCTGGCCAGCATTCTGACAAGCTTCGCCCAGCAGCGACTGCTGCAGGCCCAATCAGAGTATGAGGACGTCAGTGCCCGTCACGCGTCGGAACAGCAGGCCTACGACCGCATGGACGTCCCGCGACAGCTCTTGCATGACGTTGAAACCAAGCTCGCGAACCGACAGAAACGCTATGACTCACTGCTGGAGATGGGGGCGCACCTGAGCCAGATCATGACAAGCGAGCTTCAGGCGCGAGTCTCCGAGCCCCCGAAAGTGCCCGTCGCTCCGTCGACTCCAAAGCTTCTTCTGACCGCTGTGATCGCGATGTTCCTGGGCGTCTTCCTGGGACTGGCGAGTATTTACGTGCTCGACATGATGGACGATCGCTTCCGGTCACCCGAGGAAGTTCGCATTCAACTCGGTGTCCCGGTCCTCGCGATGGTCCGTCAGATGGAAGAAATCGGCGGTGAAGGTGTTGAGACCATCCAGACTTACACGCGGCCCAACAGTGTCGAGACCGAGGCGTTCCGAACGCTCCGCACGTCGATCTCGTTCGCCGAAGGCTCGACGCAGCGGATCATGGTTACGAGTTCCGAGCCGAGCGACGGCAAAACGACGGTCATGGCCAACCTGTCGGTCGCGTTCGCTCAGAGCGGCAAGCGAACGCTGCTGATCGATGCCGACATGCGGCGACCGGGAATGTCGACGCTACTGAATCTCCGAGGCCCCAAAGGTCTCTCGCACGTCCTGCGGGACGATGCTCCCATCGAAGAGAGTGCGGTGGCGCACCTGACGACCGGAGTCGTGCCGAATCTCGACTTCATCTCGTCGGGGTCGCGACCGATCAATCCTGCTGAATTGCTCTCCAGTCCGCGGTTCTCGGAACTGCTGGCCTGGGCGGAAACGGTTTATGACCAGATCATCGTCGACGCTCCGCCGATTCTGGCCGTCGCCGACCCGGCCATCATCGGTCGCATGGTCGACGGTGTTGTGATGGTCATGCGGCCGGACAAGAACCGCCGCAAGATGCTGATTCGAGCTGTTGAGTCGCTGCAGGCTGTCGACGTCAACCTGCTCGGAATTGTCGTCAACCGGATCACCGGCGAAGCGGGCGGTGACTACTACGGTTACGGGTATGGCTACGGTTATGGATATGGCTACGGAAGTGGTTACGGATACGGCCACGACCGTGATGACGAGGAAGCCGACGAGCACGCGGCAGAGATGCCGGGCGTCCGCCGTGCGGCCTGATTGAGGCTTCTCTCGCTACCGCTTGACTGGAGAGTTCCGGAGCGAACGGAAGGACGAGTCCCATGCCGGGCAGACATCATCACCGCCATCGGCAGCATCGATCTTCCGGGCAACGGGAGCACCACTCGACGCCAGCAGCAATGGCCCTGCCAGCATACCACGGTCCAACGCCGCTGTGGCTGAGGTCTGTCGATGCCGGGTTGCTGATCGCCGTACTTGCCGTGCCGTTTGCCTTCGGAGGCCGGCACGCAATCGGAGAATCGCTGCTCGTCCTCGGGGCGTTCTGGGCGGCTCTGAGTCTCGCCTGCTGGCTACTGACGTGTGACGACGCCCGCTGGGTGCGTACTCGCGTTGGAATCCTGCTGCTGGCGATTCCCGCAGTGGCGCTCGTGCAGATTGTCAGTCTGCCGCATTCGGTTCTCAGTTCGATCTCGCCGGCGCTCGCGGACCTGCTTCCGATCCGTGAGACGGAAACCGGCAGCCAGCTTCTGGGAGGTCGTTGGTCGCACATCTCTCTGACGGTTTACGAGTCCCGTGTCGGCCTGACGCTGGGCGTTTCCTACGTGCTGCTGTTTCTGGTCGTGGCACAGCGGATCCGGCAAATCGACGACGCGACGAGGCTGCTCCGCTGGGTCGGGCTTGGGGGTGCTGCGATGGCGGCCTTCGGGCTCGCACAGTACGTCTTCTCAAACGATCGCTACTTCTGGGTGGTTGAGCATCCGCAGGGTTCGACACTCGACGCGGCCAAGGGCGGGTTTCTCAACAAGAACCACTTCGGCCAGTTCATGGCTTTGAGCATCGGTCCGCTGGTGGCGGCGTTGACTCTGACGCTCAACGAAATGCGGGAGCTGCAGCAGCAGAAGTTCCGCCGCGTTGGCAGTGAGTACGATTCCCGGATTCATCTCACATTGCAGACGGCTCTGTGTATGGCCGGCCTGGCATTTGTCATGGTCGGCGTGCTGGCCGCTCGGTCGCGGGGAGCCTTTGTCTCGGCGGCAGTTGCGTGCGGAGTTCTCTTTTTTCTGCTGTATCGCAAGCAGGCGATTACGGCTCGTCAGTTTGGAGTTCTGTCGGCGGCGGGGGTGACGTCAGGCCTGATTCTCATGCTGCTGAATTCGCGGCAGCTGACACGCCTGGTCGACCGTCTCGACTTCTGGAGTGACAACGGGCGGCTCACGATCTGGGAAGCGAATCTCAAGGTCTTCAACGAGTTCCCGATTCTTGGTACGGGGATCGGCAGCCACCGTTATGTGACGCCGCGTTATCTCGATCTGTCGTTTGTTGAGAAGGAATACGGGCACGCGGAGAGCAGCTATCTGCAGATTCTGACCGAGACGGGACTGGTCGGCTTCAGCCTGGCCGCCGTCTGTGTTCTGGTCTGTGTCTGGTGGTGTCTGCGAGGCTTGCGGCTGTCGCAGGTTCGGAGTACTCCCGCCATCGCTCTGTGTGCGGTGACGGCGTCTCTGGCCGGCAGCGTTGTGCATGCCGTGTCCGACGTTGTCTGGCACGTGCCAGGCTGTATGGCAATGACCGTGCTGCTGGCAGCCTGTGCCTGTCGGATTTATCAGCTTCAGCGACT
>JAPOLP010000083.1 GCA_029977045.1 Planctomycetota bacterium | reverse complement strand
GCTGTCGGCCACTCATCGAAGTACGGGCCGGAGATTTCGATCTCGTGAATCTGAATCTGCGGCAGCTTGCCGAAGTTGATGGCGTTGTAGCGGTTCTCGACGATGCCGCGCGAGTTCTTCGGAAAGTCCTTCGGATACTTCTGCAGCAGGTTCTGCCACAGATTCCGGACATCCATCAGCCCGTTCTGAAACGTAAACCGCGGCGTGTATCCGGCGTCGAGATGCACTCGCACCGAGTACCAGTTCAGTTCGTCGGCGAGGTCAATCTCGGCGAGCAGTGGCTCAACCGGCTGGGGTTTGTGAAGAGCACCGACGTTTTTATTGCCCGGACGGATTCCAAGTCGGAGTGGCTCGGACGGATCGGTTCCCAGAAACGCCGCGTCGTACGGATTGATTCGATTGACGGCTTTCGCCTTGATACGGATCTCGTAAGTCCCGTCGAACGGAACGCCGTCGGCGAAAGCGTGAATCGGCCCGTAAGCACCTTCGTGTTTGTCGGCACCGATGACGTCGAACAGCGTCATCCACTTGAAGTTGTTGACGCGGCGGAAGACCTGATCAATCTCCGGTTGCTGGCGGAAACCGTCTTCAAAGTGCCACTTCTGCACCTCGGGCTGAACTCGCGGATTGAGCACCTTCTCGACAACCCGGTCGGCGGCTTCGAGATACTTTGCCAGCAGGTAGCCAGACGTGACCAGAGTGTCACCGACGTTGTCGAGATTGTCTGTCGTCTGATCCCGTGGAAAGAACTCGGCCGGGTTGAACATCGTCATGTCGACGTGCAGCAGGTCGCGGATCGAGTTCTGATACTCGCGCGCGTTTAGACGTCGCAGCACCGGACGAGTGCCCAAGCCCTTCCGCGATTCCTGATACTGCCGGATCGTTTCCGTCAGCCAGGCAACGACGCGTTTGACCTCATCCGGAGATGGCCGCTTCGACTTTGGCGGAGGCATCTCGGACAGGTTGAGCTGATCGAGAATGTCCTGCAGATCGACCAGCGAGTTGTCGTCGGTGATCGTTCCCGTGAGCCCGTCAAACCGCCGATCACCCTTCTGCTGCTGCGGCCCGTGGCAGCTCAGGCAGTAAGTCGTGAGGAACGGCTTGACGGTCGTTGCGAACAAGACATCGCTCTGGGCGGGGCTGTTTGCGGTCGAAGGCTCGTCAGCCGATAACGAACTGCAGCTAAGTGCCAGGCTCAGACAGGCAATCAGACGCCAAGCGTGTTGAGCGTTCCACATATTACGCCAGCTCCAGGCCGGTCAGCGTGCTGGTGCTCATGCTGAAGCGGTCGGTTTCAACGCCGAAGCGCTGCAGCATCGAGACGAACAGGTTGCACAGCGGGACTCGCTGTCGAGCTTCTTCCGGGTACTGCTTGTGCTCGCCGTGCCGGAAGCCGCCACCGGCCAGCACAACGGGCAGGTCGTGGTTCGTGTGCGAGTTCGCGTTACCCATGCCGCTACCGAAGAGCACCATCGTGCTGTCGAGCAGGCTGCCGTCGGCGTCGGGTTCACTGATCGACTTCAGCTTGTCGAGGAACCGTGCGAACTGCTCAACCTGATACAGCTCGATCTGAGTCAGCAGGTCGAGATTCTCCGGCAGATGCCCGTGGTGCGAGAGGCCGTGGTAGCCCTTGCGAATCCCGAGATCCGACGCGGCAAAGCTGCCGCCGATTTCCAGCGTCGCGACGCGGGTCGAATCCGTCTGCAGAGCGAGAGCCATCAGGTCGTAGATCGTCGGCAGGTCGCGAGTCAGGCCCTTGTTCTCCGGCTCGCCCATGTCGACGTGCGGCTTCGGAACCTTCTGCCACTGCCGATCGAGGTCGAGCTTCACTTCGACGTCGCGGACCGAGCTGAAGTATTCGTCGAGCTTCTGCTGATCAGTCTTACTGAGCTTCTTCTTCAGCGAGTTCGCATCGCCCAGCACGGCGTCGAGGATTGACTCCTGCAGCGCGATGCGGTCGGTCGCTTTCTTCTTCGCGGCAGCGTCGTCATCGACGAACAGCATACGGAAAAGTTCGCGGGGACCAGGCACGGGAGGCACTCGCGTGCCGGTTCGTGTCCAGCTCATCTGGCAGCCCCCGTGCAGGCCGTCGGCGGAACCAATTGCAAGCGACGGGAAACGCGTTCGAGATCCGACAAACTCAGCCGCCTTCTGATCGAGACTGATGCCGCCCTCTTCCATTCCGCGAGCGTCCGCCGACTTCACACCGGTCAGAAACGTATGCACGGCGAAGTGGCCGCCCTTGTGGCCGTGATCGAGGTGCGAGAACAGGGTGAAGTCGTCGCGGTGAGTATCCAGCGGCTTGAGTAGCGGCGTCATCTCGTAGTCCCGACCTGTCGCTTTCGGCCAGAACGCGCCGGGATACATGCCGAACTCGTTGCCGATGCAGACCATGCGAATCGGAGCCGACTTTGACTCAGCAGCTCCGGCGGCGCGCGGCAGTGACTCCAGAGCGGGCAGCGCGATCGCGACTCCCGCAGCCTTCAGAAACGCTCGTCGTTGAATTCGGTACTGTGCCATTTCGTCGCCTGTTCTGATCACTCAGTGTCTGATCCGCACGCCGGCCTTCGGTTACTGCCGAATGATCGGCGAATTCAGGGACGCGAGTATAGCGGGAACTCCCCCTGAATCCGCCACCAGACGCCCGCGCACCCGATGTGACGCACATCCGCTTATGGTCGAGCGTGGCACGGTGCTTGCTCCTCAAGAGCCGTCTCAAATTCTGTGCAGTGACGACGAGGAGGTGCGTGATGGAACCGACCGTAAGACAAACCGGTTTTGTGGGAGACCTGCTTGCCGAGCATCAGGAGCTGATGCAGAAGATCGCGGAGCTTCAGAAGTTCTGGCACGAGGTCGACGAACTCGGAATCGGCCCGAAATGCCAGGAGCTGGCGGACCGGCTGGCCGACATTCGCGAGCACCTGCAACTGCACTTTGATGCCGAGGAGCGAGATGGATATCTCGGGCCGGCCCTGAAGATGGCTCCCCGCTTCGCACAGGAAGCCGACGCATTGCGGGCTCAGCATGTTACGATGCTGCAGTCGCTTGATGGGCTCGGAGGTCGGTTGAGGACCGGAGGCCAGGAAATCTGGAATTCTGTCTGTGCCGAGATCGAAGCGTTCGTCAGCGACCTTGAACATCACGAGCACCGCGAAAACGGCATCGTGCAGGCAGCCTTTAATGATGACGGCGGAGCTGGTGACTGACTGGTCTGGCTTCGGCGTTCAGGTGGAGTAACCGTGCCCACGGCAGTCTTCGAAGCGAGAAACCTCACGAAGACCTATCAGATGGGCGAGGTCGAGGTGCAGGCGCTGCGCGGCGTCGATCTCGACCTCTTCGAGGGCGAGCTGACGGTTCTGCTCGGCCCGTCCGGCAGTGGGAAGTCGACGCTGCTCAATATTCTCGGTGGACTCGACATTCCGACGTCGGGCACGGTGCGCTACTGCGGCGAGGTGCTCGACACGGACGACGACGCAACGCTGACCCGCTTCCGGCGCGAGCACGTTGGGTTTGTGTTTCAGTTCTACAACCTGATCCCGAGTCTCACGGCTCGCGAAAATGTCGCGCTGATTACGGACATAGCGACGAACCCGCTGACACCGGAAGAAGCGTTACAGCTGGTGGGACTCGGTCAGCGGCTCGACCACTTCCCGGCTCAGCTTTCCGGCGGTGAGCAGCAGCGCGTTGCCATCGCACGGGCGATCGCGAAACAGCCGCACGTTCTGTTGTGTGACGAGCCGACTGGAGCACTCGACGCCAGCACCGGCATCGTCGTGCTGGAGGTGATCGAGCGGATCAACCGCGAGTTGGGAACGACGACGGCGGTAATCACTCACAACGCGATCATCGGCCAGATGGCGGATCGTGTGGTGACGCTCTCGGAGGGGCACATCCAGAAGACCGAGGCCAATCCATGGCGGCGGCCAGCCGGGGAGCTGAGCTGGTGATGCTGGCAATCCATCGCAAGCTGCTTCGCGATCTGGCTCACATGAAAGGGCAGGTGATCGCAATCTGCCTCGTCATCGCGTGCGGCATCGCGACGTTCGTCATGTCGCTCAGCACGCTCGCTTCGCTGCGGGAAACGCGAGCCGTCTATTACGAGAGGTATCGGTTCCCGCATCTGTTCGTGTCCCTGAAGCGGGCTCCAGAAACGCTGCGTCGACGGCTCGAAGAAAT
The DNA here is from genome assembly GCA_029977045.1 of Planctomycetota bacterium. GTDB lineage: Bacteria > Planctomycetota > Planctomycetia > Planctomycetales > Planctomycetaceae > JAPOLP01. The sequence goes on along the minus strand of JAPOLP010000083.1, from coordinate 8,299 downwards.
TACCGGCGTCCGTGCCGTCGAACTGCGAATCGTCTCGGACGTGACGCTCGACATGCCGGGTATGGACGAGCCGGCTGTCGGACGACTGATTTCGATTCCCGAAACACACCGACCGGGGCTGTGCAATCTGCACCTGCGAGCGGGCCGGTATGTCGAAGCAGGCCGCGACGACGAGGTCATCGTCAGCGAAGCGTTTGCCGATGCGCACGAGCTGAAGCCCGGCGACTCGGTCACAGCAATTCTCAACGGGCGGTTGCAGACGCTGCACATCGTTGGCGTCGCGCTCTCGCCCGAGTACGTGTTTCAGATTCGTGGCGGTGAGATGCTGCCCGATGATCGTCGGTTCGGCGTCTTCTGGATGGGCGAAACCGCGCTGGCGGCGGCCTTCGACATGACTGGCGCATTCAACAACGCGCTGCTCTCGCTGATGCGGGGCGCAGCTGAAGAGCAGGTGATCGAACACGTTGATGACCTGCTCGAACCGTACGGCAGTCTGGGAGCGTACGGTCGAGACGAACATGCTTCGGATCGGTATCTCAGCGACGAGATTCGCTCGCTGCGCGGCATGGGCATGATTGCGCCGGCGATCTTTCTGGGTGTTGCGTCATTGCTCCTGAACATTGTTCTGTCGCGACTGATCGGCACCCAACGCGAGCAGATCGCGGCCCTCAAGGCGTTCGGATATTCGAACCGTGACGTCGGGCAGCATTATCTCGGCTTTGTGCTGGTGATCGTGGTGGCCGGTTCGTTGCTCGGCACGGTCGGCGGAATGTGGATGGCTCGCCGGCTGACGCAGTTGTATGCCGAGTTCTATCGCTTTCCGATTCTGCAGTACCGGCTCGATGCGTCGGTCGTCGTGCTGGGACTCGGGATCGCTCTGGCCGCTGGAGTGGTCGGGGCTCTGATCTCCGTTCGCCGCGCCGCGAAGCTGCCGCCTGCCGAAGCCATGCGTCCTGAGTCGCCAAAGTCGTTTCGCGCGACGCTGCTTGAACGGCTCGGCCTGCAGCAACTGCTCTCGCCGGCGACTCGCATGATCTTTCGGAATCTCGAACGCCAGCCGGTAAAGACCGCTCTGTCGATTCTGGGCATCGCCATGTCGGTCGGCGTGCTGGTGCTCGGCAACTTCATGGAAGACTCGCTCGACTACCTGATGGACCAGCAGTTTCAGATCGCACAGCGTCAGGACGTGAGTGTCAGCCTGATCGAGCCGGCGACCGGCAGCGTCGTGCACGACATTTCGCACCTGCCGGGAGTGATCCGCGCTGAACCGATTCGCGGTGTGTCGACGCGGATGCATTTCGGGCATCGGTCGCGACGGGTCGGAATAACGGGGCTGCCGCCGGACATGCAGTTGTTCCAGTTGCTCGATGCGAACCGGCAGCGGCTGGATGTTCCACCGGAAGGCCTGCTGATCTCGGACAAGCTGGCAAGGATCCTCGAAGTCCAGCCCGGCCAATCGGTCACCGTCGAAGTACTGCAGGAGGAACGCCCTGTCCGAGACATTCCGATTGCTGGTGTGATCGACGACTTCTCCGGCCTGGCAGCGTACATGAGCATCGACGCGCTGAACCGGTTGATGCAGGACGGCGAGACGGTTTCGGGGCTGTACCTGACGGCGGACAGCCAGCATCACCGGGAACTGTATGCCGAGCTGAAATCGTCGCCGCGAGTCGCGTCGGTGACGATTCGCAGCGGGATGCTGCAGACGTTTCGCGAGACGATGGCCGAGAACCTGCTGCGGATGAAAGCCTGGAACGTCTTCTTCGCCAGCGTGATCGCGATCGGTGTTGTCTATAACAGCGCGCGAGTTTCGCTGTCGGAACGCAGTCGCGATCTGGCAACGCTGCGAGTCATCGGGTTCAGCCGCCAAGAGATCTCGCTGATTCTGCTGGGCGAACTGGCAGTCCTGACCCTCGTGGCGATTCCCGTCGGGCTGCTGATCGGTCGCGGCCTCGGCGAGCTGGTCGCGCTTGGACTCGACACCGAGCTGTACCGCATTCCGCTGGTCATCAACCCGGACACATACGGCTTCGCGGCAATCGTCACGCTGACCGCGTCCGTTCTTGCTGGCCTGATCGTCCGCCGACGCCTCGATCACCTCGACCTGGTTGCCGTCCTCAAAACGCGTGAATAACAATCGCCGAACCTCAGTCGGAAATGGAAACAATGCGAAAGACATTGAGGCGAATTGTCGGGGTCGTAATTCTCGCGGCGGTCGTTGGCGGGATCGTTCTCGCCTTCCAACCGCAGCCGGTGCAGGTTGATACGACCGTCGTTGCTCGCGGCGAGCTGCAGGTGACGGTTGACGAAGACGGGCGGACTCGGATTCGGGAGCGGTACGTTGTCTCGGCACCGCTCAACGGTCGGCTGCAGCGAGTGATGCTCGACCCCGGCGATCCGGTCACTCAGAACGAAACGGTTGTGGCGACGATCGAGCCGCTCGACCCGAGTTTGCTCGACGAACGCACGCTGGCCGAGACGCGGGCAAGGGTCAGTGCTGCCGAAGCTGAGGTTCAGCGTGCGACGGCACTCGTTGAACGCGCGAAGGTTGCTGTCGATCAAGCGGAGTCAGAACTCGGTCGCATTCACAGGCTCGCGGAACAGGACGGTGCGAGCACAGAGGAAGTCGAGGTCGCGCAGCTCGCATTTCGGACCGCCGAACGTGATCACCAGGCGGCGGTTTTCAGCCGTGAGATCGCGGAGTTTGAACGGGAACTGGCTCAGGCGGCGTTGATCCGATCCGGTGCAAAGTCGGACAACGGCGACGCCGCTTCGGCAGAGTACCTCGTCATCAAGGCACCGATCTCGGGCAGCGTGCTGCGAGTGTTCGAGGAAAACAGCCGAGTGATCACTCCGGGCACGCAGCTGCTGGAGATCGGAGACCCGGCGGATCTGGAGCTGGAAATCGACGTCTTGTCGAGCGACGGCGTGCAGATCAGACCGGGGCAGGACGTCATCATCGATCACTGGGGCGGCGAGCAGTCGCTGCATGGCACAGTCCGCCTGATCGAACCGTCGGCATTTACGAAGATCTCCGCCCTCGGCGTCGAGGAGCAGCGAGTCAACGTCATCGTCGACCTGACCGCCCCGCCGGAAGAACGCCCCGGCCTGGGCGATGCCTTCCGCGTTGACGCTCATATCGTGACCTGGCAGGATGACAGCGTTCTGATGATCCCGACCAGCGCACTGTTCCGGTCAGGCAACGACTGGTGCGTCTTCGCTGTTCGCAATGGAGTCTCTCAGCAGGTGACCGTCACACCCGGCCATCGCAATTCGCTGGAAGTCGAAATCAGCGCCGGCCTGAACGAGGGCGACGAGATCGTCCTGTACCCCGGTGACCGCATCCGTCACGGAACGCAGGTCGAACTTCGCGAATAGCTGAGTTCAAAGTGAGCGGCTCAAACTGGACCGTGACCGCAATGTTAGACTTTGCGGCTTGTACCGGTCGGTGAAGGTTTTCTGATCGCGCCTCGGTATGGACGGAGTCCGAGCCGGGTTGGGTCGGAATGATCGAATGAGTCCGCTCGAATCTTCCGATGCTGACAGTGGCTGTTGCTGCAGCGGTGTCGGTCTCGATGCTGCGTGGCAAAGTCTTCCCAGACTGCCAACTCACTGTCGCGAACGGTCGGACACGGATGTCTCAGCCTCGCCGCACTTCAATTCGATCTGCTTTCAGCCTCCTCGCGGTCGTGTTTGTGCTGGCGAACGGGCTGCTGACGGATGTTGGTCTGGCCGCTCCGCCGCACACGGTTCGGTCGGACGTCGAACACCCGTTCGATCCCGACTGGCCCGACGTGCAACTGATCCTCGCGCAGAAGTGCAATGCCTGCCATCGGCCCGGTACCGAACAGAGCGATCTGACGAATTGGGAAGTGTTCGTTGATCTGGAAATCGGCTGAGTGCGGCTGGTCGTGCCTGGCGAACCCGAGTCCTCGTCGCTCTACGAATACGTGGCGTGGAATCACGACGAGTCGCCGGATTCCAACCTGCCTGCCGAACCGATGATGCCGTACGACGAGGTGGACTGGCTGACTGGCGGACAGCTCGAAACTCTGGCCCGCTGGATTCGCAACGGAGCGCTCAAGTACCGCTTGCCGGACACTTGTTCGACTCGCCCGTTGCTGGAGATCGACTTTCCGTCCGCGAAAGAGTGCAAGACCTGCCATCCGAAGCAGTTCACCGAGTGGTCGCGGTCGATGCACGCGTACGCTCAGCACAGCCCGATCTTCGAGGCGTTTCAACTCACGCTGCAGGAGCGGACCAGCGGCACGATCGGGACGTTCTGCACGCGTTGTCACACGCCGCTGGGAACTGCTCTCGGTGAGAACGGTCAGCGTCGCAACGTGAACCGTTCGCGGCTGTCGATGGAAGGCGTCACCTGCGTCGTCTGCCATCGGATGGGGCGGCCTTACTACAAGGCGAGCACGCGGCGGCATGTGGTGCCCGGCAAGCTGAACGACGTTTGCATGTTCGGACCGTTCGACGATGCCGTGTCACTCGACGAGAACTCGCACGAGTCGCGGAAGAGTGCCTCGATTCGATCGAGTGCGTTCTGCGGTTCGTGCCACGACGTGACGACTCCGGAAGGCGTGCGGCTCGAAGAAGCCTTCAGCGAATGGCAGAACAGCCCGGCGGCAAAGCAGCAGCTCACCTGCCAGCACTGCCACATGGGGCCGGTGCAGGGACTGCCCACGCTCGAATGCGACCGGCCGCTCGGTCACGCGGCTGTCGTGCCGCTCGATGGCGGCAAGGAGTTCAAGACGCCGCTGCGTCCGCTGTCCGATCACACGTTCTCCGGTCCGGACTACTCGATCCTGCCCGACACAGAGTTTCCCGAGAAGCTCGATTGGATGTACGAGAAGGATTACCGACAAACGCACCTGCTGACTTCGTACGAGAAGCGAACGCTGGATGATCTGCGTCGTCGCAACCGCAAGCAGCTCCGCATCGCGAACGAGAAGCGTTACGAACTGCTGCAGAACGGAGCCGAACTGTGCGTCGAACTGCCGGGCTGTGCTGAGTGCGGTGACCGGGTCGATGTCCGCGTCGCGGTCCGCAGCAAGTTCAACGGTCACAACTTCCCGACCGGCTTCACCGAGGAACGTCAGCTCTGGGTTTCTGTCGAAGTCTGTGATTCGTTCGGCGTTCCCGTCTTCTCGTCCGGCACGTTTGATTCCAACTACGACTTGCTGGATGAGCACTCGCACGCGGTTGAAGCCGGCGAGGTTCCCTGGGACCGGCAGCTGCTGAACTTTCAGAGCAAGTTTGTCGCGTTGACAAATCGCGGTACCGAGCGGTCGATCATTCTCTCGATCAACCGGCATCTGACTCCGCTGAATATTCTGCGTCCGGCACCAGGTCCTGTGGCCGCGTTTGGACGTCCGGACTCATTCCGCATCTCGAAGGGCAGCCTGCCGCCACTGGCAACGGTCAATCGCGACTACCCGGTGCGTCTGCCAAAGACACCCGGTGAATACTGCGTCAAGGTGCGGCTGAACTACCGCCACATCCCTCCGAACCTGATGGACGAAATCGGGATTCCGCACCTGAAACATCTGCTGGAAACCGTCGTGCTCGACGAGTTCGAATCGACTCTCACCGTCCAGCCTCACACCGGAGGCCTGTTTCGACGATGAGTGGTCAGAGTGACGGTTTCCGACCGACTGGAAACGCGGCTGAAGACAGCTGCGAAGCGGCGACAGCGTGTAGCTGCGGGCGTAAGCCCACGGATCCCAGTTGGAAGAACAACCCAAGCAGCGAAACGGCGACAGAGACTTGTTGCTGCCGCCGCTTAGCGGCTCTGAAAGCAATCTGCGGGCTGACACCAGCAGCTACGCGCTGTCGCGGCTTCGCCGCTTTCCGACTGACTGGTTCCCTCTCCCCCGCATTGCGGAACCGGATCCATGATCAGACATGCCAGCGGGGGAGAGGGTCAGGGAGAGGGGGCCGGAATGGCCATCGACTCAAATCCCCCTCACCCCAACCCTCTCCCCCGAAGCCATGCGATCGCTGTGTTGGAGCCCACAATTCGGGGGAGAGGGGGCTCTCTTTGCTGCGACGGCTGGTCGTTGCTTCGATGCTCGCGATTCTATTCGTTGTTTCACAATCCGCCTTCGCAGTCGAACCGGTATTTGTCGAATCAGACGCCAGTTCTGTCGCACTTGCCGACGGCCTGTTGCCGCTGCCGGCTCCGGCATCCGGCATCCGGGCGGTCGATCCCGAGGTTTACTCGTCAGCGAAGGCGGAAGCTGACGACGAACTGCTGCCGCCTCTCGAAGAAGAACTGCTGCTGCACGGCGGGTCGTACCTCTACGTTCCTGAGGGTGACCAGTACGGCATCGAAGAGTCACACGATCATGGACACGCTCAGGTGTTGCGGCTGCCGGAAACCTGGCAGAAACCGCTCCCGCCGATCACTGCGTTCCAGGACTTCCTGGGAGCGGATGAGATCAAGCCGTGGTACGGCCAGAAGTGGTTCGGCGAGGAAGGCTTTCAATGGGAACCACGCTTCGTCACGTCCGGTTCTTACCAGCTGTTCGGCCAGTTTCTCGAAGCCGGCGGGCAGCGGCAGGACGGCATTGGACACAATCTCGTGCTCGACTTCGATCTGCGCGTGACCGGGACCGAGCGGGCTCACGTTCAATATCGGCCACTGGGTCGCAAGGGCACGGGCGGTTCGTTCTGGCAGCTCAACGATCCGACCGGATACGACGACAACTCAACGATCGCTCCCGACCGCTGGTGGATCGAGGGCGAGTTCTACAGCCTGTTTTCCGACTGGCTGGGCGACGAATTCACTCCGTACGACTATCACATCACGCTGGGCAAGGTTCCGTACGCCGTCCACAACTCGCTGCTGATCAATGACGAAGTCACCGGCGTCATCGTCACGAAAAACACGCTGATCGTCCCGCCGCTGAGCAACCTGCTGGTCCAGGGCTTCTACTTCTTTGACGACGTCGACACACCGACTCCGCGAGCGACCGACCTCGCCGGCCTGCACGCGACCGCTGACTGGCGGCACGCATTTCTCGAAGCGACGGTCGCCTACGTCAGTCACTCGGGATCATCCGCGTATGACTCGCGGTACGGAGCATTCAGCGCGACGAAGTTCCTGGGACCGCTGACTCTGGCCGGGCGGGCTCTGTTCAAGGGCGGCGACGAAGCGGGCACCGGCGACGGCGCCCTCTACGTTCTGGAAAGCAACTTCACCCGAGCCGCCTCGCACGAGCTGGAGTGCTCGACCGGCATCCAGAAGGCCGTCTTCTACGCAAACTTCTTCAAGGCCACGAGCGGCTGGTCGCCGATCAGCGGAGCGAACTTCAACCGCCTGCGGAGCAACTTCGCTGTTGACCCGCTCGTCCGGATCGGTCGCGGCTTCAATCCCGGCGACACGATCGGCGTCTCGCTGGGGGCCGAGCTGTTCCGGCATCACGAAGACGAACAGCTCATTCCGGAAGTCGCGTACGAGCAGGTGCAGGGCGACCCGGTCTGGGCCGTCGGCCTCCGCTGGCTGAGAAAAATCGGCCCCCGCTGCTACCTCGACGCCAACGGCGTCCTGAGCTGGTCCGACGATCCAGCCCTCGACCGCGAAGGCGTGTTCATCTCGACGTTCGTCGTGTTCTGAGTGGACCGTTTCAGAAGTCCCGACAGCGTTTCTGTTTGCCCCGAAGCCGGAGGCGACGGCGTTTCGGAACCGCCTGAAAACGCTGTCGCCTCCGGCTTCGGGTCAAACAGCGGGCTGCCGCTCGGTCCATGTTCCGGGTCGATCTTGACCCAAAATCGCTCCCCGACGGATTATTCCGCAACTTTGCCACGGACGGCTCTCTGCTGGTCCGGGTTCAGACGTCAAGGGAGTGACGTGATGAAACGCTGGCTCGCGGTCGCGACGATCGTGACTTATCTCGGTGTCCTGTGCTTCGGAGTCGTCTCGCACGCGCTCGGCTTCCGACAGGCTTCGCATCCCGGCATGTATTTCATTGTCTGGGATATGTTCTGTGGCTGGTCCGGGTACGAGAACCGCCTGCACATCATCGGCCAGGGCGAAAGCGGTCGCTTCTACCAGGTGGCCCCGGCTCCGTGGAGACAGATCAAGCCCTTCGGTGATCTGGAACGGCAGCACTACGATCCGTTTGCTAACCACTCCGGCACGATCGCACTCAACGCGTTGAAGAACACTCAGCACGAGCCCATGCGGAAGATCATGGTGATCGAAGAGAACTGGGCGAAGAAATTCAACCTGCCGGATTCGCTCTGGTCGCAACGCTACACCGAAGAGAAGCAGCCGTACTCGTATTTC
>JAPOLP010001088.1 GCA_029977045.1 Planctomycetota bacterium | reverse complement strand
CCGCGCTGTTCGATGTCGGCAAGCACGGACTCGAGGGCGTCGAGGTTGCCGTGAATGTCGCTGATGATCGCTCGCAAGGGAGAACTCCGTCGGATCAGCGACAGGTTACAGGGCCAAAGCTGACTCTGTAGTGAGCGACTGTCCGTCTTCAGGTTCTGTCTGTTATGGGCCCGAATGTCCGCAGATCAGTGTGCATACAGCTCAAAATGGTCACTGCGGAACTGGTATCTTGCCGGACGAACCGCCCGGAGAAACGCCAGTTAAAGTGGTCTTCGGCGCCGGAAACCGGCATCAACGGGAATTCTTCGGTGCCTTGCAAAAGCTGAAAAATCCGCCCGCGGAAAGCGTCCGGCATCTTAGTTCCAGCCAGAAGAACCGGTCAAGCAGCGGAAACAACCGTTGCTGTTGGTTTCGATGCTGTCGGATCTGTCGAAACAGGATCGGCTTGCGCGACTCTCCTGATAATCGCACCGATCCACATATTCCGGCCATCGCCACCATTCGGCCTGATGCCGAAACTCGACGGGAACTCGTTGACCGGATGCAACCGTGACCTATGGTTGCGAACCAGTTCTGCAACATCGTGCCTGCGGTCAACGCTCACGAGTACTCCGTAATCGCACGGACTGGTGCATTCGTAATCCGCATAACCGGTCTCAGCGTCAGTTTGTAACGTCAGAGTCTGCCCAGGCGTCGCATCCCGGCGTGCTTTGTTGCGGTCTCGACCTACGTTGCAACAGCCGGTTTCCGGAAATCAACAGACCGAGATCAGTCTGCTTAAGTCGTCTGGCGACTTACAGGACGCGAGAGAATCATGAAGAGCACTCAGGGATCACTGCTGGTTGTCGACGACGATCGACACATTCTGGAAGCTATGGCCGACTACCTGCGCAGCCTCGGGCATCGCACGGAAACGGCGCAGTCGTGCCAGCAGGCGATCGACCGGATGGCCGAGTACCCGTTTCAGGTCGTGATCTGCGACGTCAACCTGCCGGACAAGGACGGTTTTCACCTGCTCGAATGGGCGGTCGAGAACGCTCAGTACACGGCCGTCATCATGCTGACCGGATACGGCACGATCGAAAGCGCCGTCGAAGCAATCCGCGTCGGTGCTTTCGACTACCTGACGAAGCCTGTGATCGACGACGAGTTGAACCTCGCGATCCAGCGGGCTCTCGGCCAGCGGGCAATCGTTGAAGAGAACAAGACACTCCGCAAGCAGCTCGACGAGCGGTTCGGTCTGGCAAAAATCGTCGGTCGCGACTACCGCATGCAGAAGATGTTCGACCTGATCGAGAGTGTCTCGGACACACGAGCCAACGTGCTGATCCTCGGCTAAAGCGGCACCGGCAAGACGATGACGGCCCGGGCGGTTCACCAGCTCAGCTCGCGTCGCGACCAGCCGTTTGTTGAAGTCGCATGCGGAGCACTCCCCGATACGTTGCTGGAAAGCGAACTCTTCGGTCACGTTGCCGGAGCCTTCACCGGAGCGTCGCACGATAAGGAAGGTAAGTTCCTGCAGGCCGACGGCGGCACGATCTTCCTCGACGAAATCGCAACAGCCTCACCAAGCCTGCAAGTCAAGCTGCTCCGCGTGCTGCAGGACCGCGAGTTTGAACCGGTAGGTGGCAACACAACATACCGCGTCGACACGCGACTGATTCTGGCGACGAACGAAGATCTCGAAGAACTGGTCCGTCAGGGCAAGTTCCGCCAGGACCTCTACTACCGCATCAACGTGATCACGATCACTCAGCCGCCGCTGCGGGAACGCATCGGTGACATCCCGCTGCTGGTCGATCACTACCTCGGCGAGATGAATGATCGGAACGGCAAGAGCGTTCGCCGCTTCGACGAGTCCGCCATCCAGGCGATGCAGCGATACTCGTGGCCTGGCAACGTGCGGGAACTCGTTAACGTCGTTGAACGAGCCGTCGTACTCTCGAAGAGCGAAACCGTCGGCCTTGAGGACCTGCCGGATAACATCAAACGCGAAGAACAGAGCCGCAACCTCGTCGTTGCAGGTGCAGGCAATGGTTCCCTGCGAGGCGCTCTCGTCGAGCCCGAAAAGCAGATCATTCTCAACGCACTCGAACAATACGGCTGGAACCGCCAGAACACCGCCGCCGCACTCGGTATCAATCGCACGACGCTCTACAAGAAAATGAAGAAGTACGACATCAGCTTCGAGAATCAGCTGATCGGCACATAGACCCACCAGTGCCTGCAACGTCCAAATCCTTGATTGATGGCTGATTGAGACGGCCTGCAACCAGCAGATTCCGCCAGCCTGCCGATCGCCGCAGGTGGGACCTCAACTGCGCAGTAGTCAGTTGCTCCGTT
>JAPOLP010001032.1 GCA_029977045.1 Planctomycetota bacterium | reverse complement strand
CGTCCAGGACCAACCACTCCGTGCAACAGAACTTCGCTTGAGGAATCCATTAAAGCACTCAATGGCAGTTGCGGGTGAACCTGGTATCGCGACGGCTAGATTCGTCGATCACTGGCCGAGGTCCGCGTTCATTTCCGCTTTCACTTGATCCCAGGGGATCGAAGCCGAACCGTCAGTGCTTCGGCGAGTGAGTTCCGAGAGAAAGTTGGAATCGTCGACGGACAGGTCGTCAGTGACAGAGCCCATTAGCTCACCGGCGAGCAGGACGCGCTCCTGTTCGGAAAGTTCGAGAGCAGCTTTCAACAGTTCTTCGCGGACGACCGACATGTGAGTGGCCTCGCGGTTGTGACTGGTTCGAGCTTACCCGGCTTGAGATTCCCGTGCGACAGCGATCTTGCGAGGACAGGGCGGCACTTACACGTTGAACAGGAAGTGGACGATGTCGCCGTCCTGCATGATGTAGGACTTGCCTTCGACACGCAGCTTGCCGTGGGCGCGGATGTCCTTTTCGGATTTGTATTCTTCGAGGTCGGCCAGCGTGTAGATCTCAGCGCGGATGAAGCCGCGTTCAAAGTCGGTGTGGATGACGCCAGCGGCCTGGGGGGCGGTGGCTCCGATGGGGACGGTCCAGGCGCGGACTTCTTTTTCGCCGGCGGTGAAGTAGCTCTGCAGACCCAGTGTGTGATAGGCAGCGCGGGCGACGGTCCACAACGCGGGTTCGTGCAGGCCGACGGACTCCAAAAACTCACGGCGTTCGGCTTCGTCTTCGATTTCGATAAGGTCGGCTTCCAGCTTCGCACAGACCGGAACGACATCGGCTCCGATGGTGGCGGCGTACTCGCGGACCTTGGTGACCAGCGTACCTTCACCGTTGACATCGTTCTCGTCGACGTTGGCAACAAACAGCACTGGCTTGGCGGTCATCAGACCGTAGCCGTTGACGATCTTCCGCTCTTCCGGCGTCATTTCGAGATTACGGAGTGGCTTCTCGGCGTTGACGTGTTCCAGGCACTTCAGGATGACGGCGACGCGGGCCTTTGCGTCTTTGTCGCCGCTCTTGGCCGTGCGTTCGGCTTTCGGCAGTGTGTTTTCGAGCGTCTGCATGTCGGCGAGCAGCAGTTCGGTCTCGATGATCTCGATGTCCGAGAGCGGGTCGACTTTGCCACTGACGTGCGTGACGTCGTCGTCCTCGAAGCAGCGGACGACCTGCAGAATGGCGTCGACCTCGCGGATGTGGCTGAGGAACTTATTGCCCAGGCCCTCGCCCTCGCTGGCCCCCTTCACGATGCCGGCGATGTCCCCCAGCTTGAGGATCGCCGGGATGATTTTCTGCGGCACGATGTACTGCGTGATTTTCTGCAGACGGTCGTCCGGCACGCTGACGATGCCCTCATTCGGCTCAATCGTGCAGAACGGATAGTTGGCACTCTGTGCTCCGTGCGAGAGCGTCAGGGCATTAAAGAGCGTACTTTTGCCCACATTCGGCAGGCCGACGATTCCGGCTTCCATTGTCAGGATCCATCGAAAAGTTCTGATAGGTGGCGATGCGGCAGCACCACGCAGCGATTCGCGAGCGGTCCTATATCGGATGCGCCGTCTGGAGCAAAGCAGGGCGACCGTGTGGAATCGTTGAAAAACGGTACTTCGTCGAACGATGACAATGTCGGTCGGCGAGGATCCTGTTAATCAAGGGCGAGAACTGAAACCAGTTCAACACGACCAGCATGTTCTTACTGAGATTGGATCGGTTGTTCGCAGTCGACGCAGGGGCTTCGCTAGCTACTTTCCGTCGCCGTGTTTCCTGAGCCCGCCTTCGGTTCAGGTCCGGCTTTCCGAATGCAGGTGTCAGTTGTTGAGAACAAATCGGGGACAGAGTTCGGTCAAAGGCAGTGCCGTCGGAGCAAATCGCTGTATACCCTGGTTCCGATTTCCAGTTGCTCCAGTTCGACCCACTCATCGCTTTTGTGGGCCTGGGCGATGTCACCGGGGCCTAGCACGACCAGGTCTCGAATGTGTGGAAAGTTGCTGGCTTCCGTTCCGTAGGCGACTGATGCCGGAGGGGCACTTCTGCTCAGTTCGACGCAGTCTCGCATGAATGCTGATGAAGGATCGCGGTGGAAGGCCGGGTTCTGATTCTCCACAAGGCATTCCACGCCTGCCTGTCGGGCTGCTGCTTGAATGCGATCCAGAAGCTCCTCGACGTTCGTGTGGGGCATCGGGCGGAAGCCGAACCGGCATTCACTTCTGGGAGCGGTGACGTTGACGGCTTTCGTAAAGTCGTTGACCGTCAGGTTCAGACAGATGGTCGGTGGATCGAACTCGTCGTCCATCCAGAGTTTATCTGTCTCCGTTTCGTCACGGATCGCCTTGAGTTCGGTAAGAAAAGGGATCATGGCCCAGTTGGCATTCAGTCCCTCACGCGTGCTGGAATGGGCGGCTTTGCCTCGGGATGTCACCGTGAGCCGCACACCACCTTTATGAGCGTAGACGACGTTCAGCCGGGTGGGTTCTCCGACGATTCCGCAGGCACCGCCATCCACCAACTCGCGATAGATTTGCGAACGCTCGGCAATCTCAATCGCTCCTCGGTG
>JAPOLP010001159.1 GCA_029977045.1 Planctomycetota bacterium | reverse complement strand
GCTGCAGAAGGTCAGTTGGTCGATGGGCTTCATGTTGACATTCCTGGAGCGGCGCTGTTATCGATTTTGCCTTATCAATGAGCCGTGCCCGACGGATTGCTTGGCACGAGCCACCGTGAAAACACCCACAGACAGTCGAACCGGATTGCGATTGTGACTCGAAACCGCCCTTATCAGCTGTTGATCGCTGACGACGACCCCGACTTTCGGGACGTCCTGCGGTCGATCTTTGAGCCGTGGTTCGCCTTGCTGGAAGCGGTGTCGGGCGAGCAGGCTGTCGAGATTGTCGAAGGTGAGCGCGTTGACCTGGTGCTGCTCGACATGAACATGGAGCGGCTGACCGGCATCGAAACGATCCGCATCGTGAAGCAGATCGACGTTCGGCTGCCCTGCATTCTGGTGACCGGCGATTACGACGAGCAGCTTCAGCAGGAAGCTCTGCAGGCCGACGCGTGGTCAGTGCTGCCCAAACCGGTCCGCAAGCGCGAGCTGATTCACTGCGTTTCTGAGGCGATCGATTCCACTTACGGCGATCCCGATGTATTCTCGCGCAACGCGGCTATGAACTGATGGCGACGTATCCGGCTGCTGCGAGGTTTTCGCGGGAGCCAGGTGACTGCCGGGTTGCCATTGCCGTGCTGGTTCAGAAGCGTTCTCTCATTCGCTTCTGAGTTTGAACCGACCTGCCCGTTCGCTGATTCCAGCGGCGGGATGACACCGTATCGGCTATTTCTGATGGCAACCCTGACGTTTCAGGTTCTGGAGGGGATGGAGCGTGGAAAAACCCTTTCGAACCTGCAGCCGCCGATTACGATCGGTCGCGAAGAAGACAACGGCGTTCAACTGAACGATGAACGCGTCAGCCGATTTCACGCGAAGGTCCAGGAAGACGACGGGCAGATCATTCTGACCGACCTGGAAAGCACGAACGGCACGCGGGTCAACGGCCATCCCATTCAGATGCATGTGCTGCGAATTGGCGACCAGGTTTCGATTGGCCGCTGCCTGCTGCTGTATGGCAGTCGCCAGGAAATCGAAGAGCACATCCAGTCGCGACGCGGCGGCCTGCGGCAATCTGATGGCGGAACGGTCACTTTTGAAGCAGACGATATCCGACAGCCGGGAGGTGCCCTCGATGGCGAGGAGCTGCCGAGAATGTTTCCCGATGGGGCGCCGCCGCTGCCAGCGGGTCTGCGGCCAATTCAGATCGCCCAGCTGTCGGACGCGCTGTCTCACGTTCACGACTGCCTGCGTTCCGTGATCGAACGCGGCAAGTCGCAGGGCGAGAAGGGGCTACCGGATCCGCCGTTTCAGGTCGACTGGGCTGACTGGCAGAAACTGCTGCAGGTTGAGATGGAACTCTCGCAGTACATTGCCGGCGTCGCGAATCCTGACGGCAACGAAGCCGAGTGACGGAGCATTGACGACCTCCGCCACGATGACGGTCAGACATCGTCTGCGACCATTCAGTGCTTGACAGTCTTCCGCAGGACGAAGGCCGCGGAAACGAGCAGAATCGCGTTGCCGACCCACAGAGCCCAACCTGGATGGACACTGCCCTGCTTCGACAGGCTCAGCATCAGCAGCAGCACCGGGTAGTAAACCAGCAGGATCGGCAGGAAGCACAGAAAGAAGGTCGTCAGGAACTGACGCCGCGCCTGCAGAATGGCAAACGGGCCGCCGACGAAGACGAAAAAGAAGCAACTGCACGACACCGCGAAGCGGTTGTGAAACTCGGTGTGATGCTTGCGAGACTGCGAAAGATTGGTGCGGATGAGTTCGCCACGCTGCTGAAAGTCGTCTGTCGCCAGCGCCTCAAATTCTCCGAGTGACAACGCAAACGCGGTTTCGATGGCCTGCGTTTCCGCGAGCCGGACGCTGTCCTCACGCAACGATTTCAGCTTGTCTTC
>JAPOLP010001096.1 GCA_029977045.1 Planctomycetota bacterium | reverse complement strand
CGACCAAACAGCGCCGAGCGAACGTGCATCCCGAGAGCGGCGACGTTGCCGCCACTGACGCTGGCCGACTCCAGCAGCCGCAACTGAATCTCGCGCTTGCCGCGGTCAAAGTCAGTATCGAGATCGTAAACGCCGGCGTACTGGCCAACGGTTTCCGTCAGCTCTTCAGACACCTCGACCAACTCGTCGAACCGAGGACCTGTCAGGCGAATGACGATGTCGCGACCGCCAGGCCCGCCGTTCAACGCCTGCCACTGGACCGAGTTGATCTCCGGCAGGTTGGCAGTGAACTCGCGAAAGACGGTCAGCAGATCATTGCTCGATCGCATCCCGGCGCGTTCGCGCGCGTCGGATTCCTGCAGCTCGACAATCAACTGACCCAGGTTGGACTGATCGGTGACCCCGACAGCTCCTTCGCCGGCCACGTCAACCTGCACACCAACGAGGGCTTTGACGCCAGTGACCTCAGGAGCCTGATTGATGAACTCGCTGATTTCGCGGATTCGCTGCTCGACGCGTTCGGGAGGGCTGCCGACCGGCAACTCGACATTGCAGACGAGGCTCTCGGCATCCATGTCCTGAATGAAAACGAACTCGACGATCCCGCCCGCAACAAGCCCGAACGACGTCGTCAGAGTTGCCACTGCGACGCAAACTGTCACGAACTTCCAGCGCAGAGCGAATCGCAGAAACCGTTCGTACCAAGCCGTCAGGATGTCATGGACGATGTGTTCCTGCCAGATTTTGAAACGGTCCAGAATGCGACTGAGGACACCTTCTTTGCGATTGGCGATCAGCTTCTTCTCTTCTTCCGGCGTCGGCAGATGCCGCAGGTGCGTCGGCAGAATGAACAGCGCTTCGACCAGCGAGACACTCAGGGCTGCCATGACGACGATCGGCAGTTCGCCCATGAAGTCGCCGATCGTTCCCTGAATAAACAGCATCGGTGCGAAGGCGGCGATCGTCGTCAGAACGGCAACGATGACCGGAAGCTGAACCTCTTCAGTGCCAGTGATCGCTGCTTCTTCTGCGGGTTCGCCTTCCTCGACGTGCCGGCAGATGTTTTCACCAATGACGATCGCGTCGTCGACGATGATCCCCAGCACGATAATCAGTCCAAACACCGACAGCAGGTTGATTGAGATTCCCGCCATCCACATCACGGCAAACGTGCCGAGAAACGAAACCGGCAGACCGACCGCCGCCCAGAACGCGACGCGTCGGTTAAGAAACAGCACCAGCGAGATCAGCACAAGAATCAGCCCGGAGCGGCCATTGCGAGCCATCAAGTCCAGCCGCCCCTCGATGAAGCGGGCGAGGTCCGTGTTGAGCTGAATATCGAAGCTGTGCGCGAATGGCGCCGCTCGGCTGGCTTCGTAAACCTCGACCGGATCAGGCCGGCCCGCCACGCGGTTTGAGAGCCAACTGAAACCAGCTCCAATCTGAGCAGGAATACGACTGTGCCACGGCAGTGTCTCGGCGGCTGCAAAGCCATACGGATCGAATGGCTGGCCCTTCTTGCCGGCGACGTACGCCTTCACGACTGACGAAATCTGAATCGCGTCCTGCGACGCAGTCTTGAACACGTCGCAGCTCATGGACGGTTTCGAGTTGAAGTAGCTCTTGATGTCGACCTCGACGAACCCGTCATCGACAACGGCAACGTCCCGCAGCACGACCTTGCGACCAGTTCCGGCTCCCGGTCGGATGACCAGGTCTTCGAGATCCTCGCCACGAAGTTCCTCGCCGACCGTCCGGACGGAAACCGTCGTTCGCTGCCCCTCAAGCTGCCCGCCCGAGATGTCGAGATTGCCGGCCCGAATTGCGTCGGCTACTTCATCGAATGTGACGTCGTACTCGATCAGCCGCTAGGGAATGATCTCGACACTGATCTCGTCGTCGCGGATGCCGCCGAGTGTGACGTTGCTGACGCCCGGCAGCGCGATCAGATCGTCGCGCAGTTGACGAGTCGCCTGCTTGAGATCCGCTTCGTCACCCTCGCCGAAGATCGCGACGGAGATGACCGGCAGTAGCGGCTCAAATTTCTGAATCGTGATGCGCTCGAGATCGTCCGGCAGATCCGGCAGCGCGTCGATCTCGCGTTTGACTTCGTTGAGTACCGCCTCGGCGTCGTCGACCTCGTTGAACAGAGTTAGTGCTATGCCCGTCGAACCGTCGGAGATTGTCGATTCGACCTTTTCGACGCCCTCAATGTCGCGGACCGCTTCCTCGATCTTGATCGTGACCGCCTTCTCGATTTCCTGCGGCTGCACGCCGGGGTAAATCGCCGAGATGATCAGCTTGTTCG
>JAPOLP010000975.1 GCA_029977045.1 Planctomycetota bacterium | reverse complement strand
GGTGGATTCCTCGAAGTGGAGCGTGATCGAAGCCGGCCTGAAATGCCTGCAGGGCAAGGGCATCGTCAACTCGATCAGCCTGAGGGAAGGCGAGGAGAAGTTTCTCGAACAGGCGCGGACGATCCGCAAGTACGGAGCCGCTGTCGTCGTCATGGCGTTTGACGAGCAGGGCCAGGCGACCGGCTGCGACCACAAGGTTTCGATCTGCAAGCGGGCCTTCAAACTGCTGACCGAGCAGGCCGGGTTCCCGCCGGAAGACATCATCTTCGATCCGAACATCCTGACTGTCGGGACGGGGCTTGAAGAGCACGCGAATTACGCGGTCGAGTTCATCGAAGCCGTGCGACGGATCAAGGCCGAGTGCCCCGGTGCGAAAACATCGGGCGGCGTGAGTAACGTCTCGTTCTCGTTCCGCGGCAACGATGTCGTGCGGGAAGCGATCAACGCGGCGTTCCTGTACCACGCGATCGAAGCCGGCCTCGACATGGGCATCGTCAACGCCGGGCAGCTCGAAGTTTACGAAGAGATCGACAAGGAACTGCTGGAGTACGTCGAGGACGTGCTGCTCAACCGGCGGCCCGATGCGACCGAACGGCTGGTCGACTTTGCCGAAACCGTCAAGGACCGGGCGTCTGGCAAGACCGCAGCCAAAGCGGCTGAGTGGCGGAATGGCACTGTCGAGGAACGACTCGCACACGCACTGCTGAAGGGCCTGACCGAACACATCGATGAGGATACTGAGGAGGCTCGCGTTAAGTACGGTCGACCGCTCGACGTTATCCAGGGGCCGCTGATGGACGGGATGGCCGTCGTCGGCGAGCTGTTCGGTGCCGGCAAGATGTTCCTGCCGCAGGTCGTCAAAAGTGCCCGCGTGATGAAGAAGGCCGTCGCCTGGCTGACTCCGTTCATGGAAGCGGAAAAGGAAGCCAGCGGCGGAGCGTCGTCGCGCGGCAAGGTCGTGCTGGCAACGGTCAAAGGCGACGTACACGACATCGGAAAAAACATCGTCGGGGTCGTGCTCAAGTGCAACAACTTCGAGGTCGTCGATCTCGGCGTGCTGGTTGCCGCGGAAACGATTCTGCAGACGGCGATCGACGAGAAGGCTGACATCATCGGCCTCAGCGGCCTGATCACGCCATCGCTCGACGAGATGGTTCACGTCGCGCGAGAGATGCAGCGACGCGGCTTCGAGACTCCGCTGCTGATCGGCGGCGCGACAACCAGCGCTAAACACACGGCAGTGAAGATCGCTCCGCAATTTGAGCAGCCCGTCATTCACGTCGGCGATGCGTCGCTGTCCGTGCCCGTTGTCGAGGCCTTACTCGACCCGGCACGTAAGCCAGCACTGCTTGAAAAGGTCCGAGCCGACCAGGAACGCGATCGCAAGACGTATGCCGAGCGGCAGCAGAAGACGCTGGTCCCGTACGCTCAGGCGTTTGAGAACCGATTCCACACTGACTGGCAGAGCGTCGACATTCCGACGCCGAGCTTTACCGGTTCGCGAACAATCGAATCCCAGCCGCTTGAAGAACTCGTCCCGTACATCGACTGGTCACCGTTCTTCCAGACGTGGGAACTGCGTGGCAAATATCCGGCAATCCTCGAAGACGAACACGTTGGCCCGGAAGCGAAGAAACTGTTCGACGACGCCCGCCGGCTGCTCGATGAGATCGTCGAGAAGAAGCTGCTGACCGCTCGCGGCGTTTACGGTTTCTGGCCGGCGCATTCTGTCGGCAACGAGATCCTGGTGGATGTCGGAGCGGAGCACTCAGCCGTCCGCTCTCGAACGTCCGAGTTTGTGAGTTTCCCGATGCTCCGTCAGCAGTGGGAACGCCAGGGGCAGTCGGACTTCCGCTCGCTGGCCGACTACATCGCACCGGCGGATTCGGGGCGGACGGATTATCTCGGGGCGTTCGCCGTCACGACGGGACATGGCTGCGATGAACTCTCGGAGAAGTTTCTCACCGACCACGACGACTATCACTCGATCATGACGAAGGCGCTCGCCGACCGACTGGCCGAAGCGTTCGCCGAAAAGCTGCACGCGGACGCTCGTCGCGACTGGGGTTATGGCCAGAGCGAAGGCCTGTCGAACGACGAGCTGATTGCCGAGAAGTATCGCGGTATCCGCCCGGCCTTCGGCTACCCGGCCTGCCCGGACCACACGCTGAAGCGGACTCTGTTTGACCTGCTGGACGCGGAGACGCAAACCGGCATCTCTCTGACTGAATCGTTCGCGATGTATCCGACGGCGTCAGTCAGCGGGCTCTACTTCGCGCATCCGGAATCGCGTTACTTCAGCGTCGACCGGATCACTCGCGACCAGGTCGAGGAATACGCTCGCCACAAAGGCATGAGCATTCACGAAGTCGAACGCTGGCTCGCGCCGAATCTCGGCTACGAACCGTAGGCGGCGAACATCCCCGCAGGTCGCTGCCGCAAACGCGGTCGCCCCTGTACATCCCAGGGGTTCCTGCGCATTCATCGTACTTCTGTCCCAAAGCACCCCCGACAGGATTCGAACCTGTGACCTACGGTTTACGACTTCGTCGGGAAATGCTGCTGTTTTGAAGAAGCTTGCCGAATCAGGTCAAGCAGATTGTCAAGTACAGCAGATCATTTCGCTGCTTGATGGGCTTTCGCGGGACGAGTTGGCGTTTGTGCTGATAGCGGCTCAGTAACGTCTTGAGGCGAGACCGCCCCATTCAGAGTTCTAGTCCTCAAAGCGGCTCGCAGGCTCTCGCTGCGTCTGTTCGCAGCAGATCAAGCAAGCCCTATTCTTAAACTGGAGCAATCACATTCAGGTAGCTATCGTCGTCGCATTGATTCTCGGCTTCATCATCGGTCTGATCTCT
>JAPOLP010000134.1 GCA_029977045.1 Planctomycetota bacterium | reverse complement strand
GCTGCGGCGGCGCGATATCGACGCGACGTTTATCAACTCGTCGCTGTCCCGCGAGGAGCGTGAGAAGCGGTACGCGGGAATCGTGAAGGGCCGGTATCGGCTGGTGTCCGTGGCGCCAGAGCGATTTCGGAAACCGGAGTTCATTGAGGGGCTCGCGAAGCGGGACATCCGGCTGCTGGCGGTTGACGAGGCGCACTGCATCAGCGAGTGGGGCCACGATTTTCGACCGGACTACACGCGGCTGCGCGAGTTTCGGGAGATCGTTGGCAATCCGACCACGATCGCTCTCACGGCGACGGCGACTCCCGACGTGCAGCGGGACATTGTCCGGCAGCTTGGGCTGACCGACGACGAAGTGCAGTGTTTTCACGAGGGCATTGACCGGCCCAACCTGACGCTCGACGTCGTCGACGTCTGGGAAGAGGACGAGAAGCTCGATCAGATTATCAAGACTGTCGTCAAGCACGCTCAGAACCCCGGCAGCGGCATTGTCTACTTCACGCTGATCCGCACGCTCGACCGCTTCAGCAATCTGCTCAGCAAGAAGCGGATCCCGCACGTCTGCTATCACGGCAAACTCGAACGACGCGAGCGACGGCGGATTCAGGATGAGTTCATGTCCGGCGAATGCCCGCTCGTGCTGGCGACGAACGCGTTCGGGATGGGCATCGACAAGGAGGATATTCGCTTCGTCATGCACGCCGAGGTCCCCGGTTCGATGGAGTCGTGGTACCAGGAAATCGGCCGTGCCGGACGCGACGGCCTGCCGTCTGACTGCATCCTGCTCTACGAAGAGGCGGACCTGAACACGCAGATGGAGTTTCTCCGCTGGAGCAATCCCGATGCCGACCTTTACCAGCGTGTGTACGACCTGCTGGTCCATGACAAGGAGCAGGTCGACGCCTTCGGAGTTGAATGGATGCGAGAGAAGCTGCACGCCCGGCAGCGGCACGACTTCCGGCTTGAAACGGCCCTGTCGATGCTCGAACGCTTCGGGGCAATCGTGGGCACCTGGGGCGATCCGGTCGAACTTGAAGTCACCGGTCCAATGCCGCCGCAACTGCAGGACGGCGAGAGGCTGCAGGCCAAGCTGCAGCGTGATCAGGAGAAACTGCTCGCCCTGGTCCGCTTCATCCAGCACGACGGCGACCGCAAGCAGTTCATCCACGAATACTTCGGGCTGCCGTATTCCGGGACCGAGTAAGCGTCTCGTACGGAATCACAGCGACTACTTCTCGTCTGGCACGATCGGAAAACGACAGAGCGGCTTGCGGCGGTTCGGCACGGACAGGAGCGAGGCGATCGTCGTGTCGCCGAACGACTCTTCGAGCATCTGGCCGGCGTCGTCGAGCTTGCGGTGCAACGGGCACAGTTCCGAGCCGTGCGTCTGAATCTTCAGCGGGCACTCGTGAAACCGCTGAATCGGGTCGACCGCGTTGATCACTTCCAGCACGGTCAGCTCGGCAGGATCCTTGATCAGCGTAAATCCGCCGTGCAGGCCGCGCTGCGAGTTGACCACCCGCCCGCGACTGAGAAGCTGCATCACCTTCGCAAGGTATCCGGCAGGTAGCTGCGTCCCTTCTGCAATCACTGCCGTTGTGCGAGGCTCGCCTTCCTGGTCGGCCAGAAAAACAGCGGCACGCAGGGCATATTCGGCGGTTTGCGAGATCATGAATCCATTCGCCTCGGGAGTGATCGAGCTGAGAAGCAACTTGTGGACATCAATGTCCAGGTTAGGTCGCATCGCACAGTCGGTCAAGCTCGACGCCAACGCCTGACAGCAACTCTGATCCTGATAGGATTCCCGTTCTTCAAGCGGCGGCGACACCCCGTTTTCCCACCGCAACTCACCTGATCCGCGACTGAAACTCGTCCGAAACTCAGCCCGTCCCCTGCCCTGCCGGAGAATCTGATGCCGTCCCCGAAAGCTGTCATCCTGTTGAGCGGCGGCCTCGATTCCGAAACCTGTCTCGCGATCGCGAAGTCGCAGGGCTTCGAGCTGTACGCGCTGACCATGCAGTACGGACAGCGGCATTCGACGGAAATCGACTGTGCCCGACGAATTGTTGCTCAAACCGGCGTGGCCGAGCACCGGGTCATCGACATCGACCTGCGGCAGTTCGGCGGCTCGGCCCTGACGTCTGACATCCCGGTGCCACACGATCGAAATCCCGACGAGATGACGTCCGGCATCCCGATCACGTACGTCCCCGCGCGAAATACCGTCTTCCTGACATACGCTCTGGCCTGGGCTGAGGTCCTCGAAGCGTTCGACGTTTTCATCGGTGTCAACGCGGTTGACTACAGCGGCTACCCCGACTGCCGCCCCGAATACATCGCAGCCTTCCAGACGATGGCGAATCTCGCAACGAAACACGCTGTCGAGTCCGATCGCGAACTGACGATTCACACGCCGCTGCTGCACCTCACGAAGGCCCAGATTATCGCCGAGGGAAATCGACTCGGAGTCGACTACGGCCTGTCGAGTACCTGCTACTCACCCGCCCCTGACGGCACCGCCTGCGGCCACTGCGACGCCTGCCTGCTGCGACTGAAGGGTTTCGAGGAAGCTGGGCTGCCGGATCCGGTGAAGTATCAGGACGACCAGGTAGGCACTGCAGAGTAGGCAGTGGGAAAAGCTGCAGGCCGGTTTTTCCCAAACCGGCAGCGACGAAGATTGCAGTCGCGGCTTCGATCTGCACGTCACCGACTCACAACGGATCAGACCGCCTCGTTCAACAAAACACGCATCGTGGCTGGTGACCGTTTCGACGATCCTTCTCAGTGCGACGGCCAGTCTGTCGAGTTTCCGGTTTCGGAGAAACCGGACTACGGCTGGCTTGGAGAGCTGAGTTTGGTAACGTCCACGCGTTTGCTGAAGTCACTTTTGATTGCTTAACGTCGAACGAGTAAACAAATGCCGTTCAGCCGCCCTTCGATTTGTGCCGCTGTGATCCTGACCTGTCTGCTGCCGATTCAGGTCGAAAGCAGTTTCGCCCAGACAGTCTCGCCGCCGCAGATCACGCTCGATCGTCCGGAAGCTTCGGTGCAGTTTGTCGTCCGGCGGCCAGATGCTTCGACCGCCGTCGGTGAAAGCCGGATGCGTGATGTGACCAGGCAGTCTCGATTCCGCATCGAACCGGCAAATGTTGCCACGATCGACGACCGGGGCCTCGTGCGGCCACTCGCGGATGGGCAGGCGACACTTCACGTTGAGCCCGACGGTACCGGAGTACCACAGACTGTCCCGATCACCGTGACGGGAATGACGGCGCCGCAGCCGGTTTCGTTTCGCAACGAGGTCATGCCGATTCTGACCAAAGCCCGCTGCAACACCGGCGGCTGCCACGGCAAGGCCGAAGGGCAGAACGGATTCAAACTGAGCATCTTCGGCTTCGATGCACAGAGCGACTTTGAGTCAATCGTCCTCGAAAGCCGGGGCCGTCGCGTCACCCCGCTGACACCCGACCAGAGCCTTCTCTACCTGAAGGGGTCTGCGCGAGTCCCGCACGGTGGCGGGCGGCGAGTTGAGCCGGCTGGTTTCCGTGATCGGCTGCTGCTTCGCTGGATCTCCGAGGGCGCAAAGATCGATCCCGACGGCAGCGATCTCGCCAGAGTTGTCAGTATTGAAATCGAACCGGCTAACCAGATCCTGCTCGCTGGCGAGTCGCAGCAGATTCGCGTCACCGCCGTCGACGCGACCGGCCTGCGTCGCGATGTGACAACGGAAGCGGAATTCGAGTCGAACGCGGCCTCAATCGCTGACGTCGACGAACGTGGACTCGTTCAGGCAAGCGATATCCCCGGAGCCGCTGCGATCCTCGTCCGTTATCTCGGCCACGTCACCGTTTGCCGCATCACTCTGCCCCGTCCGGGCGTCACGTTTGAACGTCCCGCCGAACACAACTTCGTTGACGGGCATGTCTGGAATCGCCTGACGGAACTCGGCATCGAATCGAGTGGCATGGCAGACGATGCGACGTTTCTTCGCCGAGTCTATCTCGACACGATCGGCACGCTGCCAACCGTTGACGAAACCCGGTCGTTCCTCGTCGATCAATCGCCAGACAAGCGGGCAAAGCTGATCGACACGCTGCTCGACCGCGACGAGTACGCGGACTACTGGACAATGAAATGGCTCGACATTCTGCGTGCTGACCAGCTCATCGTGACTCCGCAGGGCGCCGTCGCCATGCAGCGCTGGCTGCACCGGAATTTCTCACAAAACCGTCCGTTCGACTCACTCGCCCGCGACCTTTTGACGGTCCAAGGCAACACCGCCGAGGAAGGCCCCGGCTCGTTCTACAAAATCCTGACGAAACCCGACGAGGCCGCTCGCTCCGTCAGCCAGTTGCTGCTCGGCGTGCGCATCGAGTGTGCCCAGTGCCACCACCATCCGTCGGAACGCTGGAGCCAGTCCGACTACACGGCGCTGGCTGGCTTCTTCACGGGCATCAAGCTGAAGAAACTTCCCAACGGCGAGCAGGCCATCGTCTCTCTGGGTGGCAACGACCTGCCACATCCGCGAACGGGGGAAGCCGTCGCCGCCCGCGCTCTGGGAGCTGAGCCGGCTGACTTCTCGAACGTCAGCGACCGCCGCCGCGTTCTGGCCGACTGGGTCACCGCTCCCGATAACCCGTTCTTCGCTCGCACGATCGCCAATCGCCTGTGGGCTCACTACTTCGGGCGCGGCCTCATCGAGCCGATCGACGACCTCCGGGAAACCAACCCCGCAACCAATGAGCCACTAATGCGGGCTCTCACGCAGCACATGCTCGAAGTGAAGTTCGACCTGAAGTCCTTCACGAAGACGCTCATCAACTCGCGGGTCTACCAGCTCAGTGCCGAGACGAATCCATCGAACGACGACGACCAGCAGAATTTTTCACATGCCACCTGGAAGTCGATGCCCGCTGAAGTGCTGCTCGACGCGATCTGCCAGACCGCCGGTGTTCCAGAGAAGTTTAACGGCTGGCCCGAGGGTTACCGCGCGATTCAGATCTGGGACAACCGGATGCCCAGCTACTTCTTCGAGATTTTTGGTCGTCCCGTGCGTGCGACCGTCTGCGAATGCGAACGCAGCGGAGAACCAAGCATCTCGCAAGCTCTGCATCTGCTGAACTCGCCCGAGATTGCCGAGAAGATCGCCCATCGACGCGGTCGCGCCCGGAAGCTCGCCGCCAGCGACCTTTCCCCGGAGAAGATTGTCGAGGAGATTTATTTGACCACGCTGTCACGGTTCCCAACGACGGTCGAGCAGCAGCTCATGCAGCAGGCGTTCGGCTCAGGCGACCGCGCAACGGCTGCCGAAGACATCCTGTGGGCATTGATGAACTCTAAGGAATTCGTGTTCAATCACTGACACTTTCGCGGGCCACGCCGAGGCCGGCTGCCCCAACCCGTCATGCACGGAACGGAACACGTCATGTTCAACTTCAAGTTTGACCGCAACTCCTCAGCAAACTGCGACGGAATCAGCCGCCGTCATGCACTGCGACTCGGATCGACCGGCCTGATCGGTGGCCTGACTCTGCCGCGGCTGCTCGAACTGCAGGCCAAAGCCGCTGGCAACGCCGAGCCGCGTGCGAAGTCCTGCGTCTTCCTCTTTTTGGAAGGAGGACCTCCGCACCAGGACATGTGGGATCCAAAACCGGAAGCCCCCGAGGAAATCCGTGGTCCGTTCACGCCGATCGCGACCAACGTCGCTGGCACGTTCGTCACCGACCAGTTGCCGCTGTGTGCGAAGATTGCCGACAAGTACACGATCGTCCGCAGCCATAGCCATCGCGATAACGGGCACTCGACCGGTTACCACTACGTGATGACCGGTCGGCGAGCGAACTTCGCTGACGGCGACAACCCGGTTCCAAACAACGCGTTCTATCCGTCCATCGGCTCGGTCGTCTCGCGAGAACTCGGACAACGCGGCGCCCTGCCGCCCTACATCAACCTGCCACACCCGATGGCTGGCGGCGGACCTGGCTTTTACGGCCCTGAGCACGCACCGTTCGTCATCGACGCCGACCCGACGCAGCCAGACTTCGAAGTCAAAGATCTCACGCCGCCCGGCAGGCTCAGCAAACAGCGGCTCGACATTCGGCAGAAGTTGCTCAGCGGTATCGACGATCTGGAGCGTTCGCGGAATCGGGGTCGCGCCCGCGAGATGTCGACCTACTACGAGAAGGCCTACAGCCTGATCACGTCGCCAGAAGCCCGGAAGGCGTTTGATATCCACGCCGAACCGGACAGCGTCCGAGAGAAGTACGGCCACACTCAGATCGGCCAGTGCGCGTTGCTCGCACGGCGTCTGATCGAAGCCGGCAGCCGCTTCGTCGGCGTCGACGCTCCCGGCTGGGACGTCCACTTCAACTGCTTCCCCAGCCTGCGAACCGACCTGATCCCATACGCCGACCGCGCCTTCAGTGCGCTGGTCACCGACCTCGAGGAACGCGGCCTGCTCGACGACACACTCGTCGTCATGATGGGCGAGATGGGCCGCACGCCACGCGTCAACGCTCAGGCCGGTCGCGATCACTGGTCGATGGCCCAGACAATTATTTTCGCCGGCGGCGGCGTTAAACCCGGCCAGGTCATCGGAGCGACCGACAAGACAGCATCTGCACCAACAACCGACCCGATCAGTGTCAGCGACCTGCTGCGAACGATCTCAACGCTGATGGGCATCGATTCCGACCGCGTCTATTACGGCCCGCTCGGTCGCCCCGTCCCAATCGTCGACGGCGGCAAGTTCATCGATCCACTTGTCTGAGCTGGATTCACGCGAGCGGTCGAATTCACAGAATGATGGATCACAGAATCATGCGTGTTTGAATCATTCTATGCTCAATGATTTTGTAATCATCCACCCTTCGCACCCGACACGATCTCGCTTCACAGGGGCGAGCGGGTGCCGCGAATTGAACCACTGCAGTTTTAAGGTCAGTTATGGGCACTCCGACTGCCGCAAATAGCTCTTCGCCGATTCACACTGTGCCTCAGCGTGGTTTCGTCCGGCCAGCTCTGCTTCAGGTCGTTCTGGTAGGCCTCGCGGTGCTCGCTGTTCCCCAACTCGTCGTCGCGCAACTGGCTCCCGGCATCGGCTACATGTTTCCGCCAGGCGGGCGTCCGGGTGAGGCCGTTGACGTCGTGCTCGGCGGCTACGACTGGACGCCGGACATGCAGCTCTTTCCGCATGATTCGCGGATCACTGTTGAGATGACGGGTCCCCCCGGTCCGGTCATCGTTCCAGAACCGCCCTACTGGTTCGGCAAGAAGGCCCGCCGCTCGCCGTTTCTACTGCCGCGTGAGACGCGAGCCCGTCTGACCATTCCGTCTGATGTTTCCCCCGGCGTCTACAAGTGGCAGGTCGCGAACGCCAACGGCGCGTCGGCTTCAGGCCGCTTCGCTGTCGCTAAGTACCCGCACTTCGTCGAGCCCGATCAGCGTGGGAAACTGATCGAACTCCCTGCCCTGCCCGTCACAGTTTCCGGCCAGATCAAACACATCGAAGAAGTGGATCGCTACCAGTTTCGCGTCGCCAGTCCGGGCCTCGTTACGATTTCGACGCTGGCCCGCGAGCTGAATTCAGACCTCAACGCAGTCCTTGAGATTCGCGATGAAGCTGGCCGGCTGATTGCCGACGCTGCCGACACAGCGGGAATCGACACCAGCGTAAGCTTCCATGCCGAAGCCGATCGTTCTTACACGCTCAGCATCTACGACCTCGATTTCCGCGGTAATCGCGCGTTCGTTTATCAGATTTCACTGAGTACCGGCCCGCGAGTCCTTGCGACGATTCCTGCCGCAGGTCAGCGTGGCCAGACGCGGACCGTCGAGTTTGTCGGTTACGGCCTGACGGGAACGAATACGCAACTTGAGAACGTCAGCCGCGAAGTCACGTTCCCCGACACAACCGATCTCGAATCGTTCACTTTCAGCTTTGACTCGCCAGCCGGTGAGGCGGCGGCAACGTTTGAGCTACGTGACAGCAGAGAACTCGTTGAGTCTGAAGTCGCCGGACCGATGTCCGTGCCACACGCAGTCACCGGTGTTCTCGACGAGCGTTACGGAGAGGACCGCTACTCGCTAACCGGGAGCAAGGGCGACGTCTGGGCGATCACTGTTTCGTCGGCTCGGCATGGCAGTCCGATCGATGTCAGCGTTGCTGTGTTCGACTCGACCGGCAAGGAGCTGAAACGCTCAGACGACGAAGTCGGCACGACGGACGCCGCCATCGAGTTTCGAGTGCCCGCTGATGGCGAGTATCAGCTCGCGGTTGGGGACACGTCTGGCCGCAGCGGCGACCGTTCCGCGACTTACCGCCTGCAGGTCGAGCAGGCGACGCCTGGCCTTCGATTCGCGACACCAGAACTCCTCAACGCCCCACTCGGAAAACCCGCGAAGCTGGCATTGAAAGTCGTCCGCGGTGGTGGGTTGACTGCGCCAATCCGGGTTTCGATTGAGGGGTTGCCAGCCGGAGTGACGGTGCCGGAAGAGCTGGTGATCCCCGAAAAGAAGAGCGATATCAGCGTCGAATTCACCGTCGCCGAAAATGCAGTCGCCACGGCGTCACTCATCACGATTCTCGGCGAAACGCTGCCAGTTGAAGGCCAGCCAGAGTCACCGTCTGTGACTGCCGTTGCCGACCCGCTTCTGCTGGCAACAACAATCACCCCGCCGTTCTCTGTCGATGCCGAGGGCAAGGACGACGTCGCCAAGTGGCCTCGCGGTACGACGTTCCCGTATCCGGTACTGATCGAACGCGAAGAAGGGTTCACCGGAGATATCGTGCTGGAGATGACCTCGCGTCAGGGTCGGCACCGGCAGGGAATCACCGGGCCGGAACTGACGGTTTCGCCGGGCGTCGACCGGATTCTCTATCCGATCTTTCTGCCCGAGTGGCTCGAAACAACTCGGACCTCGCGGATGGTCGTCAACGGTGTTGCAAAGATCGCTGACCCCCAGGGAAACGAGCGGTACTCGCTCGTCCGACAGAAGACGCGCATGGGCTTCCTACCGACTGGCGCATTACTGAAGCTCGGAACGGACAGCACTGAGTTCAACGTCAAGCCGGGACTGTCATTGAACATTCCACTGTCGCTCAGCCGGGCACCGGAACTCACCGAGCCTGCAATCATCGAACTCCTGCCCAATGACGCAGGCATTTCTGTTGAGCCGCTGCCTCTCCCGGAAACTGAAGGAACCGCCAGTCTCGCTCTGGCTGTTCCAGCGAACCTGGTTACGGGCAGCGAACACTCTCTGACGATTCGCGCCACCGTCCAGAAAGACGGTCATCTGCCGACAGTTTCGCAAACCGACATCCTGCTGATCGCGGTGCCATAAACTGCCTACCGCCGGCCAGTCGCGGACAAAAGAAAACCCGCACGCCCAGACGGACGTGCGGGTTTCTCCGTAACAAGGCCTGTCGAGGCAGCGATCAGATCTGATCGAGAGCCTGCTTCAGGTCGCCGATGATGTCTTCGGCGTCTTCAGTGCCAACCGAGAGCCGGATGAAATCGGGCGACACGCCAGTTGACTGCTGCTCTTCCAGGGAAAGCTGCTGGTGCGTCGTGCTCGACGGGTGAATGATCAGCGACTTGCTGTCGCCGACGTTCGCCAGGTGCGAGAACAGTTTGACCGAGTTGATCAGCTTGATGCCGTTCGCCTTCTGTTCTTCCGGAGTCGCTCCCGCAACACCGAAGCCGAACACAGCTCCGCAGCCATCTGGCAGGTACTTCTTCGCCAGACCGTACGACGGGTGCGACTCCAGTCCAGCATAGTTGACCCACGAAACCTTGCTGTGCGACTGCAGAAACTCGGCAACCGCTTGAGCGTTGGCACTGTGGCGTTCCATTCGCAGGTGCAGCGTTTCCAAACCCTGCAGGAACATCCACGCGTTGAAAGGACTCATCGCCGCACCCAGATCACGCAGGCCCTGAATTCGCGCCTTCAGGATGTAGGCGAGATTCAGCGGGCTCAGAGCCTCGAAAATCTTCAGGCCGTGGTAGCTCGGATCCGGCTCGGTCATTTCCGGGAAACGACCGTTGTCCCACGGGAAGCCACCCTTCTCGATGATGGCACCGCCGATGCTCGTGCCGTAGCCACCGATGAACTTTGTCGTCGAGTGAATCACGATGTCGGCGCCGTGCTCGAACGGGCGGCACAGGAACGGCGACGCCAGAGTGTTGTCGACCATGACCGGCACACCGGCTTCGTGAGCGATTCCGGAAATTGCTTCAAAGTCCGGAACGTCACAGCGTGGGTTGCCG
>JAPOLP010000990.1 GCA_029977045.1 Planctomycetota bacterium | reverse complement strand
GATCGTGACCTCGCCGTCCTCGACACGGACCATGATCTCGGGCGAGCAGCCGATGAGGTGCGTTTCGGGCGTCTTCAGCAGCACCATGAACGGACTGGGATTGACGATCCGCAGAGCACTGTAGATGTCGAGCGGGCTGGCGGATGTTTCCAGCTTCAGACGCTGGCTGATCACGACCTGGAAAATGTCGCCGGCCTTGATGTACTCCTTGCAGGCTTCGACGGCGGCTTCAAATTCGGACTGCTCGAAGTTCGACTCGAACTCCAGTGTCGGATCGCCGCCGATCACGACGTCGCTCATCGAGATCGCTTTCGTCCCCTGCTGCAGCAACTGGCAGGTCTCGTCGATTCGTCCGACGGCTCGGTCGTACTCGGCCTTCAGGTCGGAAGCGTTTGCGTCAGCGTGGCAGACGACGACGATCGTCTTGCGGATGTGGTCGAAGACGACCATACGATCGAAGAAGGCGAACGACAGGTCCGGCAGTTTGCGGTCGTCTTCCGGAGCGTTCGGCAGATTCTCGCAGTATCGCACGACGTCGTAGCCGGCGTATCCAACGGCTCCGCCACAGAACCGAGGCAGCTCCGGCAGATGGACCGCCCGGTACTTCTTCAGTAGCTCTTCGAGGTCCTTCAGCGGATCTGCGGACTCAAACTCGCGGGATTCGGCACCGTCCGTCACGACGACTCGCTGGCCGTAGGCGTCAATCCGCAGGAACGGATCGGCTCCCAGAAAGCTGTACCGTCCGACGCGTTCGCCGCCGACGACACTCTCAAACAGGAACGAGTAATCGCCATGCTGCAGCGTACAGTAAGCCTCAACCGGCGTGAGCGTGTCGCTGGTCAGCCGCCGGTAAACGGGCACCAGATCCGCGTCCTGGGCGAGATTCTGAAACGTCGAAAAGTCCGGGTAATGGGTCATCTGTCTCAACAAGGATAAAGCTCGGAAGTTCGTATGGCGGCCTGACAAACTGTCTGCCGACAGACGAAACATCGAGCCGGTTCGCAGTCAGAGTTGCTGGCCAGCAGGCAGTGTGCCTGCTGCGTTGATCTCTCGACGACACCACAACTTGCGCCGACACGAGCCGTCTGACGCAGTTGACAGGTCAAGGGGCCTCAATAGAATCCCGGTGCCGCTGCCGGAGCGGCCAGCGCCGCTGGATTGAACCGCTTAAGCGTCCGATTTGCCAGTCCGCGATCGGAGAAAACGGTGCCTGACGGCAAACCTGCCGCCTGCGGATGCGACAATTTCCGGGTCACTCTCAGCAGTCACGGATGAGCTGCTGATGGCGAAGAAACTGATACCTGTGGCGGTTCCGTCCTGAGCCAATTGACTGAGCACGGATCGCGAGATTTTCCCCATGAAGAAGTGCCGCCAGTGTTCAAAGCCTGCCACTCTCCACATCACGGAGGTGCGCAAAGGCGAAGCGACAGAGATTCATCTGTGTGAGACCGGCGCCCAGGACTATCTGCAGACTCCAGAGCCCCAG
The DNA here is from genome assembly GCA_029977045.1 of Planctomycetota bacterium. GTDB lineage: Bacteria > Planctomycetota > Planctomycetia > Planctomycetales > Planctomycetaceae > JAPOLP01. Next base: position 1,322 of record JAPOLP010000990.1, on the reverse strand, counting down.
GTCGAATCGCCGGACTTCGAATTCGATAAGCTGATCGAGGCCGATGAAGAGTCGCTGGAGGGCGTCGACGATCGCGTCTGCCCGAACTGCGGCATCACGTTCAAGGAGTTCCGCAGTCAGGGACGGCTTGGCTGTCCGCATGATTACGTCGAGTTCGCGTCGGACCTCAACGCCCTGCTGGAGAACATCCACGGCGAGAAGCAGCACTGCGGCAAGCTGCCGCGACGGGCTCCGGACTCCAGCCGCCAGCAGCATCAGTTGATTCGGCTGCGCAGCGAGCTGAAGTCGGCCATTGAGAACGAGAATTACGAAGCGGCTGCCCGGCTGCGAGACGAAATTCAGACCATCGAACAGAGTCTGCAGGGCGGTCCGCAGGCAATCCCCGACGCGGACGATTCCAACGACTGACCGGACCTCACGAGGCTGACTACAGCACTGCCGTCACCACGCGACAGATCGAACACTCCGCTTTGCTGCTTCGCCAGCTGAGCGGGCCAGCAAACGAACAACAGGGAGAGTGACCGTGGATCTGGACAGTCTGACGCAACAAAGCGGCGACTGGTTGCGTGGCACTGGCCCGGAATCTGACGTCGTTGTGTCGAGCCGCATCCGGCTGGCACGCAACATTGCCGAGTTCCCGTTCAACACCCGCACGGACGAAGCCACGCGAGGAAAGATCGTCGATCAGGTTCGCGGAGCACTGGACGATCTCTCGATTTCGACGGTCCTGCACTACATCGACGTCAGCGAACTCGACGCGACCGACCGGCATTTTCTGGTCGAACGGCAGTTGATCAGCCGCGAGCTATCGGAAGGCGAAGGTGCCCGCGGCGTCGCGATCTCGAAGAACGAAGTCGAAAGCGTGATGGTCAACGAGGAAGACCATCTGCGGTTGCAGGTACTCGCCAGCGGACTTGACCTGCACAACTGCTGGGAACGCATCGACCGACTCGACGACGCGTTTGAGGAATCACTGACGTTCGCGTTTCACGATCAGTACGGCTACCTGACCGCCTGCCCGACGAACGTAGGCACGGGAATCCGCGCCAGCGTGATGCTGCACCTGCCGGCTTTGGTCCAGACGCGTGAGATTCAGAAAGTCTTCCACAGCCTGCAGAAGATCAATCTTGCCGTGCGAGGCCTGTACGGCGAAGGCAGCCAGGCAATGGGCGACTTCTACCAGATCTCAAATCAGTACACGCTGGGACTCAGCGAAACACAGGTTCTGGAAAAGCTCGGCAGTGTCATTCCGAAGATTCTCGAATACGAACGCCGCTCGCGAGAAGCGATGCTCGAAGAAAACCGCGACGAGCTGCAGGACT
>JAPOLP010000025.1 GCA_029977045.1 Planctomycetota bacterium | reverse complement strand
GTCCATGTCCTGCGGGTGCGACGCCGCCAGGTGCTGGATCTTGCCGAGTTCGCCCTTCTCGTACAGGTCCTTGATGAAGAGGAATTCGCGGCTGTAAACGACGGTCTCGGCCATCATGTATTTGAGGCCGGTCTCTTTGACCTTCTCGACGATCTTGCGGCAGTCTTCGACGGTCGTCGCCATCGGGACGGTACACATGACGTGCTTGCCGGCGTCCAGAGCGGCCAGCGACATCCAGGCGTGATCGGGAATCGGACTGTTGATATGCACGAAGTCGATGTCCGGATCGGCGAGCACGTCTTCGTACTTCGTGTACCGCTTCTCGATACCGAACTCGTCAGCACACTTGTTGACAGCCTCTTCGTTGCGGCGGCAGACCGCGACAATCTCGGCATCGGGATGAGCCTTGTAAATCGGAATGAACTCGGCCCCGAACCCCAGTCCGACCATCGCCACGCGAGCAGGTTTGCCTGACATGCTGAAATTCCTCCGCAACAGAAAAGTGGTGTTGTGAACAAGGTCTCGGGAAGCAACGTGCCTCGCGAGCAAATCGGCAGCCGCTCGACTGCCGCGAATGACTTTCAGACAGCTTCGGTCTCTTGAAACAAAAGATAAGAAGGAAACGAGGAATCGCTGCCACGTGGCCTGCTTCGTTCTCTTCTTGCCTTCTGTTCCAAATCTCCGCGCGCTGCCTCGTCAACGTCGGAGCGAATTGTGCTCGTCCCATCAGCATCCATCCATGAGATTGAGCGAAAATCACTTGAGATATTTCACCGGCCCCGGTTTACTCTGACTCGCGTCATCTTCAGCAGAAACTGCTGCACACGCGGGAAACATGACGCGTCGCGAAGCCACATAGAGACATCTCACTGAGGATTTACGATGCGCCGCCGCTCTGTGGCTCTGCTGATTGAGACATCGAACGCGTACGCTCGCGGGCTGCTGGAAGGCATCGTTTCTTACACGCGGGCTCACGATTCCTGGTCGATTTATCTGCCCGAGCAGGAGCGAGGTGCCCGACCACCTGACTGGCTGGCGGATAGCCTGATCGACGGGATCATCGCGCGAATCGAGACCGCTGAGATCGCAGCGGCGGTTGGCAATCGAATGGTCCCGATCGTCGACGTCAGTGCCGCTCGGCGAGTCCCCGGGATTCCGTGGGTTGAAACCGATGATGCCGAGATCGCCCGACTGGCTGTCGAGCATTTACTCGAACGCGGCTTCCGATCACTCGCGTACTGCGGCGAGCCCGACTTCAACTGGTCCGAATGGCGGCGCGAGCACTTCGAGCGAATCGCCGCCGAGCATGGCAGCTCCTGCCGGGTGTTTCAGTCCGTGCCGCGCAGTAGCCCCCAGTACTCACTGCAGGCCGAGCAGAAGCGCATGGCCGCCTGGCTCCGACGACTGCCGAAGCCGACCGGCGTGCTGGCCTGCTACGACATCAAAGCGCAGCAGCTTCTGGACGTGTGCCGCGGGATCGACATCGCGGTTCCAGAAGAGCTGGCTGTTCTGGGAGTCGACGACGACGCTCTGCTGTGCAACCTCTGCGACCCGCCGCTGAGCAGCATTGCTCCGGATGCTCACAAAACCGGATACACCGCCGCGTCGCTACTTGACCAGTTGATGTCCGGGACTGCCCCGCCGGATGAAAAGTTCCTCATTCCACCATTGGGCATCGAGACTCGCCAGTCGACTGACACGCTGGCCGTTGATGACCCTGATGTCGCTGCCGCGCTGCACTACATCCGCGAGAACGCCTGCCTGGGCATCAATGTCGACGACGTCGTCAAGCAGTCGAACCTGTCCCGCCGGGTCCTGGAATCCCGCTTCAGCAAACTCCTCGGTCGGACGCCGCACACCGAGATCACTCGCCTGCGGATCGAGCGAATTAAGCGACTTCTCGTCGAAACCGATCAGCCACTGACTGCCATCGCCGCTCGGACGGGTTACCGCCACGTTGAGTATCTCACCGTCGCATTCGGCAAATCGGTCGGCATGTCACCCAGTGCGTACCGCCGCGAGTTCGCGACATCGTCGTCAAGCCGATAGAACGCGGCACGTCGCTGACGCCGTTTTAACGATCGAGTACCACCATGAAACTTGTGCTTTCCCCGCCGGTCGACGAAGAGCGGCTGATTCAGATTCGCGACGCTGCCGGCTCGATGGCCATCGTGAACGCTTCGACTGACGACGAAGCACTGCGTGAGATCTCCAATGCGGACGCCTTCTTCGGGAAGATGACGCCAGAACTGCTTGCGGCTGCCAGGCAGCTCAAGTGGGTGCAGTCGCCGACGGCGAGTCTCGAACACTACCTCTTCCCGGAACTGATCGAGTACCCCTGCCAGCTCAGCAATATGCGGGGGCTGTTCTCCGACGTGATCGCTGACCACGTCATGGGATACGTCCTCTGCTTCGCCCGCAATCTGCACCTGTATATGCGGCGGCAGGTCGAACACCGCTGGGCACCAGTCGGCAACGAGGAGATGACGCAGCAGGCGTTTCTGACCGGGCCAGCATTCGTCTCGCCCGTCGACGCCGCGCACAAACACCTTTCCGATCAGACGCTGGGCGTCGTCGGAGCTGGACACATTGGCCGCGAGGTCTGCCGCCGGGCCGTCGCGTTCGGCATGAGGATTCTCGCCGTCGACCCGCTGTGCCGCAGCATCGAGGGCGTCGTCGATGAAGTCTGGCAACCCGACTGCTTGCCCGAACTGCTGGCCGAATCCGACTTCGTCGTCATCGCCGCTCCGCACACGCCCGACACCGAGAAACTCTTTCGTACCGAGCAGTTTCGGCAGATGAAGGACTCGGGCATCCTGATCAACATCGGTCGCGGAGCAATCGTCGACTTGGACGACCTGACCACCGCCCTCGAAGCCGGCGAGATCGCTGGAGCGGCGCTCGACGTCTACGAAGTCGAACCGCTGCCGTCGGATCATCCGCTGTGGGCGATGGAAAACGTCATCCTGACTCCGCACATCGCTGCCGCGTCGCCACGCATCGCGGAACGCCATCTTGCGACGCTGCTGGAGAACATTCGCCTGTTCGTCGCCGGCCAGCCCCCCGCAACACTCGTCGACAAGCGGCAGTGGTTCTAGACTTCCCGCCCTGCGTCTAACTGATTCTCACCCCAACAAAGGTCCAACCATGAAGCTGTGCCTGTTTCTTGCGGCTGTGCTGGCTGCCCCTCTGGCCACAATGGCCGCTGACGATGTCGACACCTCCGCGATCGGCGTTTCCAGCCGTCGCGTCTTTCCTGAAGTCGAAATCGGACGACCGATCGTCATCACGCACGCGAACGACGGCTCCGACCGCATCTTCGTCGCGTCGCAGTACGGCGAGATCCACATTCTGGAGAACGACGAGGAAGCCGAAGACTCGAAGGTGTTTCTCGATATCAAGGACCAGGTTGTCTACAACGACAAGCAGAATGAAGAGGGCTTTCTCGGTCTGGCGTTCCACCCGAAGTACAAAGAGAACGGCCACTTCTATGCTTACTACACGACGAAGTCCGCTCCGCTGACGTCGGTCATTTCTCGGTTCACGGTTTCAAAGACTGACCCAAACAAAGCCGATCCGAAGTCCGAGCAGGAGATTCTTCGCATCCCGCAGCCGTTCTGGAATCACAACGGCGGCACGATCTGCTTCGGCCCGGATGGGTATCTCTACATCGGGCTGGGCGATGGAGGCAACGGCGGAGACCCGCAAGGCAACGGCCAGAACCTCGGCACGTGGCTGGGCAGCATCCTGCGGATCGACGTCGATCACCACGACCAGGGCAAGGCCTACGCTGTCCCGAAAGACAACCCGTTCGTCGGCAAGGAAGGCGCGAAGCCGGAGATCTACGCGTACGGACTCCGCAACGTCTGGCGGATGTCCTTCGATCGGAAGACCGGCCACTTCTGGGTCGCGGACGTCGGCCAGAAACTGTGGGAAGAGATCAACATCGTCACGAAGGGCGGCAACTACGGCTGGAATCTTCGCGAGGCGAAGCACAAGTACGAAAACGGTTCTGATCCTCGTCCGGAACTGATTGACCCGATCTGGGAGTACCCGCACGAAGCCGTTCAGGGCGGAGTCGTCGGCGGTCAGGTCGGCAAGTCAATCACCGGCGGCCACGTTTACCGCGGCTCGGCTATCCCGAAACTCGGCGGCTACTACGTCTACGCTGACTATGTCAGTGGCGGCCTGTGGGCACTGAAGTACGACTGGGAATCGAAGCGAGTCTCTGAAAACCGCAGCGTCGGCGGCTTCGGCCTGCCGGTCATGAGCTTCGGCGAAGACCAGAACGGCGAGCTGTACTACACCACCCCCGCCGGTGCGATCTACAAGCTCGTCGCTGGCGAGTAATCACCGGATTCGGTCTGCAGCGCAAAGACGCTAAGGCTCGGAGAAACGCAAAGAGCACCAGGCACGTTTGCTTCTTTCCTGTTGAGTTCTCTGCGTCCCTTTGCGGCTCAGCGGCTTTGCGCTGCAATCAGTCTGCCCATTGCTGAAACCACGGGTTAACGATGGAACTCTTTGAAACCCGGATCGAACTCTCCTGCTCGATCGACGACGTGTTCAACCTCGCGGCTACGCCGGAGGGCATCCTGCAGTTGACGCCGCCTGAGGTCCAGCTTGCGTTCAAGGACGCGCCCGACCGTTACGCGCTCGGCACGAGAGTCGTCTTTCAGGTCCAGGCGATGGGGCTGATCAAGGAGATCGCTCACGAGGTCACGCACTTCGACGATCCGACGTTCTTCAGTGAGAAGCAGGTCGACGGGCCGTTCAAGCACTGGGTTCACGAGCACCATTTCGAGCAGGCCGCCGACGGCACCGTCATCGCGATCGATCGGATCGAGTTTCTGCCACCAGGCGGCATCGCCGGACTGCTCATGAACGCCGCGAAGATTCGTGAGAATCTGGAAGACGGTTTCGAGTACCGGCACCTGCAGCTTGAGAAGCTTCTCGGCACCGCCTGATCTCATCTACCACCTCACGCAGCAGCATCCTCGAATGTCCCGCGAGCCCAGCGAACAACAGAAACGAAACGTCGCAACATTCGGCGCCCTCGCCGGGCTGCTGTTTGTCGGAGGCGGACTTGCTGCGATCGCGGTCATGGTCCTGCCGGCCGCGATTCAGTATGTCCTGCTCACTATCGCGGTCTTCGCGGCGATCGGCACGTTTCAGTACTACCTCTGGGGCTGGAAGCTCGACCGCTACCGGATCTCCGACGACGACGAAAACAACAATCAGAATCAAAACTCCTGAACCAAGGCACTCGCCCAATGAGCATCGAGTTTCGTGAACTGGTCGACTCGGGCGAGTCGGCTCTGTTTGACGTCGTCACATCGTCCGAAGGCCCGGCGGGATCGCTGCCGTTGACCGAGGAGCTGCTGCGGCACGCGCCCAGCGGCGACCTCTTCGGCCTGACGCAGAGCGCCGGCATGGGCTGGGATCCGCAGCAACTGCTGTGGGATCAGGTGCTGATTCTCAGCACGCAGGGCGGTATTCGCGGCGAAGACGGCCGGCCGGTCGCGCTCGGCTATCACACCGGCCACTGGGAAGTCGGCCTGCTGATGCGAGCCGCCGCCGAGGAACTCGTCCAGCAGCAGCGTCTGCCATTTGCGGCGTACTGCAGTGACCCGTGCGACGGTCGGTCGCAGGGGACGACGGCGATGATGGATAGTCTCGCGTATCGCAACGATGCCGCGATCGTCCTCAAGCGACTGATCCGTTCTCTGCCGTTACGGAAGGGAGTGATCGGTGTCGCTACGTGCGACAAGGGTCTGCCTGCCATGACGATGGCCCTCGCCGCGCAGCACGACCTGCCCTGCGTGATCGTGCCCGGCGGGGCGACTCTGCCAACGCGAGACGCCGAAGACGCCGGCAAGGTCCAGTCGATCGGCGCCCGCTTCGCGCACAAAGAGATCACACTCGAATACGCCGCCGAACAAGGCTGCAAGGCCTGCGGCTCGGCGGGCGGCGGCTGTCAGTTTCTAGGGACTGCCGCGACTGCGCAGGTGGTTGCCGAAGCTCTCGGGCTGACGCTGCCACACAGCGCTCTGGCTCCGTCCGGCCAGCCGATCTGGCTCGATATGGCAAAGCGGTCAGCAAAAGCCATCGTCGCACTGCAGGCTGCCGGTCTGACGACGCGAGACATTCTGACCGACGACGCTCTGCACAACGCGATGGTCGTTCACGCGGCGGTGGGCGGTTCGACAAACCTGCTGCTGCACATTCCAGCGGTCGCCTTTGCTGCTGGCCTGCGCCGTCCGACGGTCGACGACTGGGCTCGCATCAACCGCCAGGTGCCGCGACTGGTCGACGTCCTGCCGAACGGTCCCGTCGGACATCCGACCGTGCAGATGTTCCTCGCTGGTGGCGTGCCCGAAGTCATGCTGCATTTGAGAACGCTCGGCCTGCTGAAGCTCAACGCGACAACGGTCACCGGAGCACCTCTCGGCGACGTCCTCGCATGGTGGGAGACTTCGGAACGTCGCGAGCGGCTCCGTGACGAACTGCGGAATCGTGACAAGGTCAATCCCGACAACGTCATCATGTCGCGCGATCTGGCAAAAGAACGCGGCCTGACCAGCACCGTCTGCTTCCCGGTCGGCAACATCGCACCGGAAGGATCAGTCATCAAGGCGACGGCGATCGACCCGACAGTCGTCGACGACGACGGCGTGTACCGCAAGACCGGCCCGGCACGCGTCTTCACAGCCGAGCGCGACGCCATCGCCGCGATCAAGGCTGGCCAGATCAGAACCGGCGACATCATTGTCCTGATCTGCCGCGGCCCGCTCGGCGCTGGCATGGAAGAGACGTACCAGCTCACATCGGCGTTGAAGTATCTCGACTTCGGCAAGCACGTCGCGATCATCACCGATGCCCGCTTCTCTGGCGTTTCAACCGGAGCCTGCATCGGGCACGTCGGCCCGGAAGCTCTCGCGGACGGCCCGATCGGCAAGGTTCGCAACGGAGACGTGATCCGGATCGAAGTTGACCGCAACACGCTCGACGGCAGCATCAACCTGATCGGTGACGGCGAGCGTGAGTTCTCTCCGGAAGAAGGCGCCACCATCCTCGCCGAACGCTCGCCAGAAGTTGCACTGGCCGCCGATCCTGACCTGCCGGACGACACCCGCTTGTGGGCGCTGCTGCAGAAGTTCGGCGGCGGCACCTGGGGCGGCTGCATCTACGATGTCGACGCGATCGAGCAGGCACTGTCCGGCGGCAAGTAACCGCGTCCGTCGAGTTCATCTCCGAAGGTGACCCAGCTTCAGGGGAACCCGATCACCCCCGCAGGTGTCGAAAAGGCAAACCGTCCAACGTCCCGAGATTGTGTGGCGTATCTGTCGGTCCTGCCTTTTCGTCCCACCCACTGCCTGCCACCTGCGAGGTATCCCGCCATGACACTCGACGAAGTCTCCGCCTATCAGTCCGCTGTCCATGAAGTCCGGCGCCGCCAACGATCCTCACGAATTCTTCTGATCGCGTGGCTGACAATGCTCACCGCAGTGGGCGGCCTGCTTCTTCTCTGACACACGGATGAACCTCATTCTTGAACCACCCGGACGTCACGAATCAGACGTAGACTGACATCAGAGTCGCTCGACGACCAATCCCGCAGGTTTCGTAAATTTCCCCAGAGACAAGCTCCGCGCTTCAAATCGAGGTGCGATTGCTGTTAACTTCCTTGTGTGCGAGAAAGCCTCATGTCCGGCGCCACACTGGAAGAGGCGACTTCCGCTCGCCGAACGGGAAACTGTTCGGTCTCCTGCCCGCCGCCGTACTTGCCACGGCGGCGGGTTGTTTCTTTGATGGAAATATGGTTTCATCGTCGTGAGACCATTTGGTTAAACCCGTCGTGCGACTGCGTAGGTCGTCCGGCGGGTTTTTCATGCGCTGTCAATGAAATCGCCGCCTCACCGGTGCTTGAGAGCTTCAATCAGCAGCGGCAAGATTGCCTGCAGTCCCTTGTACATGGCCGTCTCCTCAGGCATCGACTTCAGGGCGATAGCAAGCCGCTCGCGCCGCAGTGGGTTGCGGACAACGTCGGCCATCCGCTGCTGGTAGGTCCGTATCGTGAAGACAACCGCCCCGGTCTCCGGAAGCCGTCGCAGCGTCTGTCGCTCAATCCGCAACCACGTCGACTCCAGCACTCCGTTTGCATCAAGCCCTTCCGGAAACGACTTCGGCCCCGGCGTGTGCAGCGTGTCGGAATCGTGAATCGTCCAGTTGATTCGCCAGACAGGCCGCTCGGGCAGCAGCTTCTCCAATACGGCGTTCGTCGGCACAGACAGTCGCTGTTGAAAGCCAGGAACAGCCGAGTGAATCTCGTCCGACGTCTGACCGATCTTCTCGGCTAGTCGCCAGTGAGACGGAAAACAGACGAGCCCCGCGATCAATCGCAGCTGGTCGCCAGAAGACAGAACGCAGAAGTCTTCCTGAGCAAGATGAGCCAGTTGCTCGAGCGCTTCGAGCCCCGTCTGCGGCTCGGCAAGCACTACGCCCGCTTCCCGCACACGAATCTCATCCACCCTGCCGCTGACTTCGCCCGGAAGAAACTGGATAAGGTGCTTGCGAAGAACGCGATTCAGTTGCAGACATGCGGCCTCCGCCTCGTCGAGGTACTGCAGCACCTGATCGCGATCAGTCCGCAGCAACTCCGCTCGTTGCCGCAACTGCGAGCCCGCCTCGCCGTCGAACTCGATCCAGTTCTCAATCGCCAGCGGCGCAAGTCCCATCTCCAACCGAAACTCTCGGCCATCGAACGGGAAGTACGGCAACTGGTTAGGGGAATTGAAATCCACTGTCTGTCAGCCTGACCCTTCTTGTGCCCTACCATCGGATGTGAAGGCTGCGAGGGCGACGCCCCTCGGTCACGCCGCAGCTGTCGGAACAGGAAAGGTCCGATCCACAATGGCGGATCCAACCGAATCTCCAAACGCGTTGGTCGCCGTGCGGAAGCGATCAAGGAACCAGTCGACCGGCAGGATCAGCGGAAGATACTCGATCGGAAGCCCAACGGCGTTAAGCACGATTAACATCGTCACGAGGCCAGCTTCCGGAATCCCCGCAGCACCGATTGCCGCCAGCGTTGCCGTGACGGCGATTACGACCTGCTGTACCAGCCCAAACTCAAAGTCAGGATTCACACCCGCGTAAATCTGTGCGATGAAGATCGCCGCGGCAGCCTCGTAGAGAGCCGTGCCGTCCATGTTGATCGTCGCGCCAAGCGGCAGCACGAACTCGGTGGACTGTTTCGAGACTCCTGCCTTCGCCTCGGCACATTCCATCGTCACCGGCAGCGTGGCCGACGAACTCGCCGTCGAGAATGCCGTCAGCAGAGCATCCGACATCTGGCGAATGAACTGGTACGGATTGCGTTTCGTGAAGAACCACAGCAGCCCCGGCAGTACCAGAAAGAAGTGGATTCCAAGACCGCCGAGAACCGTGGCCACATACCAGCTCAATTGTTTGAGCTGCGTGACAAACTCGCCTGCCGCGAACGCCTCGCCAAACCGCGACGTCACCAGACAGAAAATGCCCAGCGGCGCGAACCTCATCAGCAGCATCACGAAGCTCAGCAGAGCCTCATTGATCGACACCAGCAGCGTCGTCAGCGTCTTGCCCCTCTCGCCCATCGTGGTCAGCATCCCGGCGAAGATGATGCTGAAAACAATCAAAGGCAGAAGCTGCATGTCAACCATCGAGTGCAGCAGGTTGTCCGAAAACAGCATCAGCACGAGGCCCTGAAAGATCGTGCCAATGTCCGGCTCGGTCTTTACGCCCTCGTAAGCCGGCAGGAAGTACGGCTCCCCGTCGATCGTTACTTCGACCCAGTCCCGCGGATCACTCTGCCGAGGATTGGCCGAGCTGTCCCGCATCTCTCCGTCAAGAACCAGCGCCCCGTCCGCCACTTCGACGGCAGCCTGCTCGTGCTGCGGAGGCTCGAAGCCAACACCTGGTCGAATCAGGTTGACCATGATGACGCCGACGACGACTGCCAGAATTGTGGTCGACAGGTAGTACCCGACGGCAGCCGCTCCTGGCCGTCCCAGCTTGCGAACATCGCCGAGTCCCAGAATCCCGCTCATCACACTGGCCATGACCAGAGGCACGACAACCATCGTCAGCAGCCGCAGAAATATTTCTCCGCCCATCTCGAGCGACGCCGCAAAGTGCGGAAACAACCAGGCAACCAAAAACGCCAGCACGATGGCTCCAACCATATACAACGTGTGATGCCCTGCTCCGCCCGTCGATCCGTTTTGCCCGTTCGTCGTCTGCGCAGTCATTTTCCTCTCCGTCGTGGGTCCGGGGTATCTCAAGTGGCAGCCCAACGAGTCGACTACGGTCCGGTTCAACGCCGATCCCGCGTATCGCCACAACCCGTTTCATGTCCACGCGCTGCAACGTCACCTGGGATGACTCCCAGTCCCTGCCGGCAAAAGTAGATGCCCGCAACAAACCTCTTCACTGCTATCCGATGAAGCCTCCCCGCCTTTGCTGGCCGCCGCAACGCGGCGTCGTCGTCGTTTACGACGCTGCAAGATTCTCTCAACTGTAAAGATTCAGCAAGGTTTTCCTGATCGCGCGCCGTACGAAAACAGTGCACACGCGACAATCTCTTTCCAGGCAATCCACTTTCCGATCCGATGCTCCCATGCATTCACTTCAACCTGCTGCTCGAACACTTCAACCTTGAGATCCGGGGCGGTGGTGGCCCTCTGCTCCCGCTTCTGACGATCTGAGCACGGACGGATGCGGGGATTCGCCAGTAGTCCTGCAGACAAACATCACAGGTAATTCGGGCCTCTGAGTTGCTATGACGTCAGTTCCGGTTACAGAAACCCAGAACGAACTGCCGAAAACCCCGGTTGACGATCTTTCAAAGCAGTCCTAGCATCAAATTCGCCCTCAACGTACACGGCGGCGTTTACTTATCAAGACCTCGTTGAGCCATGTCCGAACTGCTATCACTGCTGAAGACCTTGCGCCGCGCGGCGTTTCGCTGCGAGCTGGCTCTGGTGGCGTTTCTGAGTATTGCAGCGATTGGCGTCTCTGTGCCAAGTGGACTTGTGGTTGAACTCGACGAAGCTGCATGGCCAGTGGAGTCTGAGGACGAACCTCAGGAAGGTGAGGAAGAGAACGTCGCTCAGGGGCCGCGGCAAATCGAGCTGCGACGACAGAACTCCGCCGACCGCTCAAAAGCGTATCGAGTTCGCCAGACAGTGCGTCTGAGCCGTCCACTGCCGCTGGAAACGAAAGCCGGGCACCGCTTGCCCAATGGCCTGATGGCCCCGCCACGCTGTTGATCGCCGGAGCCGCGCGTCGCTGATCAACGCCGCAGGGCCAGGCCGGTTGCGCATTACCTGGCTCCAAGCCAGACTCGACGATGCGCACTCAGAGATTGGCTTTCGCTGGCCGATCGGCCGCTTCGGGAATTCTGAATCCAACTCTGCTCCAGCAGGAGAACTGGCTCGTGCACCACTCCGTGGACACTCAAACGAATTCCGGTTCAGGACTGGCCCGCGATGGCGTTTCCGGACTTGTCGTGTTTCTCGTCGCGCTGCCTCTGTGTCTCGGTGTCGCGCTGGCGTCAGATGCTCCGCTGTTTTCGGGCATCGTCGCGGGCATTGTCGGCGGCCTGATTGTTGGAGCCATCAGCGGTTCTCACACCAGTGTCAGCGGACCGGCGGCCGGTCTGACGGCGGTCGTCGCCGCTCAGATCACGGGGCTTGGCTCGTTCGAAACGTTTCTGGCCGCCGTCGTTCTGGCGGGAGTTTTTCAGATTGGACTGGGGCTGCTGCGTGCCGGCACGATTGCTGAGTACTTCCCGTCGAGTGTCATTAAAGGCCTGCTGGCCGCGATCGGTGTGATTCTGATCCTGAAACAGATCCCGCACCTTGTCGGTCACGACGCCGACCCGGAAGGCGAAATGTCGTTCGTTCAACCGGACGACCAGAACACGTTCACCGAACTGCTGGCGACAGTCGGTGATCTGCACATCGGAGCGGCCGTCGTCGGACTGATTTCGCTGGCGATTCTGATCCTGTGGAATCGGATTCCTCGTCTGAAAAAGAGCCTGGTGCCGGTGCCGCTCGTTGTGGTCATGTTTGGAGTCGCCGCCGCCTCAGTCACACAGTCGATGGGCAGCGGCTGGACAATCGGCCCGTCTCATCGCGTTGCCGTGCCTGTTGCCGAGTCATTCAGCGACGTCAGCGGATTCCTGCGGTTCCCGGACTTCTCAACGATTCTCTCGGCGAACGTGCTGATTGCCGGACTGACGATCGCCCTGGTCGCGTCGCTGGAAACTCTGCTGAATCTGGAAGCCGTCGACGCGATCGATCCCGAACAGCGAGTTTCACCCAAGAACCGAGAGTTGTTCGCCCAGGGCATCGGCAACATCGTCTGCGGCTGCATCGGAGGCCTTCCAGTCACGTCCGTCATCATCCGCTCGTCAGTCAATATCGCGACCGGTAACAGGTCAAAGTTGTCGACAGTCTTTCACGGAGCGCTGCTGCTGTCGTGCGTGCTGCTGATGCCCGGACTGCTCAACATGATTCCCCTGTCGGCCCTGGCAGCCATCCTGCTGGTGACGGGCTTCAAGCTCGCCAGCCCCAAACTGTTCCGTCAGATGTGGGCCGGCGGCCTGAACGCGTTTCTGCCGTTCGTCGTAACGATTGTCGCGATCGTCTTCACCGACCTGCTGATCGGGATCGTGATCGGACTTTGTGTGAGTGTTGCCTTTATTCTCCGCGGTGCCCTGAGAAGCCCGCTGAACACGATCAAGGAACGGCGAGTCAGCGGCGAAGTATTGCGTATTCAGCTTCCGACGCAGGTCAGCTTTCTGAACCGGGCCATTCTGTCGCGGACGCTCGACAGTCTGCCGCACGGAGGCCACGTGCTGCTCGACGGGACAGCCACGACGTATATCGATCCAGACATTCAGGACATGCTGCTTGACTTCGAGTCAAAAGCGGCACCCGTGCGCGGCGTCAAGGTGTCGATGCTTGGCTTTCAGGGCACGTCGCTGGGTAATCGGCTGCATTTCACCGAGCATATCGACCAGCAGTCACAGAAAGACATGAGCCCAGCTGACGTCATGCAGCGTCTGATCGAGGGGAATCACCGATTCCATTCCGGGATGCAAATCTCGCGAGACCTCAGACGTCAGCAGGAAGCAACGGCCCGTGGTCAGTTTCCCATGGCTGCAGTTCTCGGGTGTATCGACTCTCGAGCGCCGGCTGAACTGATCTTCGACCTGGGACTCGGCGACATGTTCTCAGTCCGGATCGCCGGCAACTTCGCACGTCGAAAAGTGATCGGCAGTCTTGAGTACGCGTGCGCGGTTGCAGGCAGCCGGCTGGCCGTCGTGCTCGGCCATACCAGTTGCGGGGCGGTCACAGCGGCGGTCGATTCGTATCTGACCGGTAGGTCGGCCCTCGAAATGACCGGGTGCGAGAACATCGGGGTCCTGCTTGAGGAACTGCAGCAGTCGATTGTCCCGTCGCAAATGACGGGTGATGTCAATGACCCGGTGGTTCTCAAGCGGCTGGTCAACGACGTCGCAAGGAACAATGTCTTCCGGGCAGTCGGCCATATTCGCGAGGAGAGCCGCGTGCTCGACCGACTCGCAAACGAAGGCGAGATCGCCATCGTCGGCGCGCTTTATGACGTCGATACGGGACTGGTGGAGTTCTTCCCGGAGACGCTGAGGGACAACGCGGCTCTCAGGGAGATCCAAATCTCCTGACGAGCTGAGGAGACTGCGAGCGCGTTGCGCACTTACCAGCAAGTTGGAAGGAGATGTAAAGCCAGAAGTGGATTCACTCGCTGGCGCTGCGTGCTGGTAGTTGCCGCGATCTATTCTCACTCGGTGACGCGGTCGTACTGACAGTTCCAGCAGATGTCGAACGTGCCATCGACCGATTCGCTGCACTTCGGGCAGGCCCACGGAGTCAGCTCGGGAAGGTCGCTCGAATAGCGGTGCAGTGATTCCGCACGGGCGATCAGCTCTTTTGCCCGGTCGTAATCGGCTTCGAGAACGAGCAGCCTCGGGGCGGTCGCTTCGCCGGGTGGCAGGTCACCCATCGCAGACTGCAGCTGCTCACCGGAAATCCGGGCGACGATACCCTCATCAGCGAGGTACAGCTTGTTGACGTGTGCGTCGGCTGGGTCGGCCGCAATGTAGACTTCTCGAAGAACTGGCTCGCTCATTTCGATCTCCATCAAAGGCTGCCGCGAACGGACGTCCCAGCGGAAAATCTCGCGGGAATTCCAACATGAAGCAACCGCGACCTTCCGAGGACGCAACTACAGCCCGACGTGAACACGGCTCTGGTGACGTTTCAAAGCCGCTTCGACGAAGCCGCGGAACAGCGGGTGCGGCGTCAGCGGCTTCGACTTGAACTCCGGATGGAATTGAGCCGCCAGGAACCACGGGTGGTCTGGAATCTCGACGATCTCCGCCAGAGTGCCGCTCGGGCTGGTGCCGGAAATCTTCATGCCGGCATCCTCGAACTGCGACTTGTACTCCGGGTTGAATTCGTAGCGATGCCGATGCCGTTCGCTGACTTCCTTCTCACCGTAGCACCAGGCTGCCAGCGAGTCCTCGTCGAGCACACACGGCTGCGCTCCCAGCCGCATCGTGCCGCCTTTTTCGGTGACCGTCTTCTGGTCTTCGAGCAGGCAGATGACCGGGTGGTTGGTTGAGTCGACAAACTCGGAGCTGTTCGCGTCCTTGAATTCGAGCACGTTGCGAGCGAACTCGATGACCGCGCACTGCATTCCCAGGCAGATGCCAAAGAACGGGATCTCGCACTGCCGCGCATAACGGATCGCTTCGATCTTGCCCTCGATACCCCGCATTCCGAAGCCGCCGGGCACCAGAATTCCGTCGACACCGCTGAGCAGGACTTCCGGTCCCTGGTCGGCGAGTTCCTCAGCTTCGATGCGTTTGACGATGACTCGTGATGAATGCGAAAAGCCGGCGTGATCGAGCGATTCGTAAATGGACTTGTACGCGTCGCGGTGCTCGATGTACTTGCCGACGACCGCGATCGTGACTTCGTGTTCGGGGTTGCGGATGCGGCGGAGCATGTCCCACCACTCGTCCATGTCGAGCGATCCGGCGTTGATACCGAGCTTCTCGACGATCAGCTTGTCGAGACCGTGCTCGACGAGCCCCTGCGGGACTTCGTAGATCGACAGCGTCTTGTCGACTTCCTCAATGACCGCCCGCTTCTCGACGTTGCAGAACATCGCGATCTTTTCGAGGTTCTCCTGCCCCATCGGTCGTTCGCAGCGGACGACCAGAATGTCGGGCTGAATGCCGATCTCACGAAGCTGACCAACGCTGTGCTGAGTCGGCTTCGTTTTCATCTCGCGAGCCGCCCGGAGGTACGGCACCAGCGTCAGATGAATGAACAGGCAGTTCTCCTTGCCGACTTCCAGCGGAATCTGGCGAATGGCTTCGAGGAACGGCAGACCTTCGATGTCGCCGATCGTGCCACCGAGTTCCGTGATCGCGACGTCGACGTCCGGACCGGAGAGGCTGAGGATCGCGTTCTTGATCTCGTTGGTGATGTGCGGGACAACCTGCACGGTCTTGCCGAGATACTCGCCGCGGCGTTCCTTCTCGATGACC
Organism: Planctomycetota bacterium; assembly: GCA_029977045.1. Lineage (GTDB taxonomy): Bacteria > Planctomycetota > Planctomycetia > Planctomycetales > Planctomycetaceae > JAPOLP01. The sequence goes on along the minus strand of JAPOLP010000025.1, from coordinate 1,341 downwards.
CGCAGATAAATCTGACCGGTCGTGTAGTTCGACTCGCGACCGAGCGGACTATTGGTGAACCGTTCGTAATGGCCGAGATCGAGGTCAGTCTCGGAGCCGTCATCGAGCACGTAAACCTCACCGTGCTGGTACGGGCTCATCGTTCCCGGATCGACGTTGATGTACGGGTCGAGCTTCTGCATCCGGACCCGCAGGCCACGCTGTTCCAGCAGCATGCCGACCGATGCCGATGTCAGTCCCTTGCCCAGCGAACTGACGACTCCCCCCGTCACAAAAATGTGCTTCGTCATCGCGTAAATGTCCTCTCCGTACAAAGGCGAAGACCCGGTTCCGCGGGCGAAACCGGGTCTTCGGTAATGTTCAGATCGTCTCGGTATCCGTCAGTCATTGACTCGCTCGCGGCTGTCCGATGCCAGTCGCCACTGTCTGAACTGACACTGCCGAAACCGACGCGTCCGAGCCCGCAATCCGGCTCAGGCCGCCCTTCGGCTGGCGACGAACCGAGCATAATCTTCGGGCGTGTCGATTCCAACCGACCGGTGAGCGACTTCGGCAATCCGAATCGTGGCTCCCAGCTCGAGCGCCCGCAGTTGCTCCAGCTTTTCGAGCTGTTCCAGCGGCGAGGGCGGCAACTGTGTCAGACCGAGCAGAAAATCCCGCCGGTACGCGTAAATTCCCAGGTGCAGCTTCCACGGAGATTCGCCGTTTTCGATCAGTTCCTCCGCCGAGCGATCGCGGCTGAACGGCACCGGTGACCGACTGAAGTAGAGGGCTCGACCGTCCGCCGCACAGACCGCCTTCACGCAACTCGGATCCCGCAGCACGTCGACATCGTCGATCGGTGCACACAGCGTCGCCATTTCGGTTTCGGGATTGTCGATCAGCAGCGACGCCACGAGATCAATCGCCGCCGGATCGATGTCCGGTTCGTCGCCCTGAATATTGACGATGACATCCGCATCGGGAGCCGACTTGCGAACGACCTCTGCAATCCGATCCGTCCCGCTGGGATGATCACCAGTCATCGCGACCTCGCCACCGAAGCCACGCACGCAGAGAGCGATCTCCAGACTGTCGGTCGCGACGAGCAATCGCGGTTGGCCGGTCTCGGCATCCTGCAGCGAAGCCGCCTGCGCCGCCGACTCCCAAGTATGCTGGATCAGCGGCTTGCCGGTTTCAGCGAGAATCAATTTGCCAGGCAGCCGAGACGACTGCAGGCGACCGGGAATCACTCCAAGAACTCGCATAACGGCATCCCTGCCGCTATTTGTAGGGTGCGTGCAACGCACCGCAGTGAGTCTGGTGCGTTGCACGTACCCTACTTCAGGATTCTGAAACTGT
>JAPOLP010000471.1 GCA_029977045.1 Planctomycetota bacterium | reverse complement strand
CGTCATACCCGACCCGAGGAATGTCCGGCCTCATGTCCGGGCAATGATTCAGTCGCTCGACGCGAGCGTCGGACAGTTTGTTACAGCGTTGAAGAAAGCAGGACTGGAACAGAACACGCTGGTGGTCTTTACGTCAGACAACGGCGGCTACCTCACGTACGGAAATCGCTTCCGCAACATCTCCAGCAACGGACCGCTGCGAGGAGCCAAGGGCAGTCTGTACGAGGGCGGCCATCGCGTGCCGACGATCTTCTCGTGGCCTGGACGAATCGAGTCTGGCGTTTCAGACGCGACCGCTCATTCGACAGACCTGCTGCCAACACTGGCACGACTCGCCGGACTCGACGCGGCATCGTTCAAGACGGACGGCGTCGATCTCCGTCCTTTGCTGTTCGACGGAGAATCCCTGCCAGCCCGACAGCTTTTCTGGAGGGCACAAGCGCAGCGGGCCGTCCGCAGTGGCCCGTGGAAGCTTTACCAGAACGGTGATCGGGCGGAGCTGTACAACCTTAATGACGACCTTGGCGAGAAGCGGAATCTGGCCAGCGACAAACCGGCTCTGTTGGAGAACCTGAAGTCTGCCTGGTCGACCTGGGAAGCTGACGTCAATCACAGTGCCGCGGAGTACGAACGATGAAAGTACCGACTCTGGTTGTCTCACTCTGCCTGCTGGCTTGCGGATTCCGTTTTGCCCGAACCGGCATGGCGGCTGAAGCGCCGCGTCCGAACATCGTCTTCATCATGGCGGATGATCTGGGCTACGGCGATCTGGGCTGCTACGGCCAGAAGCTGATCCCGACACCGAACATCGATCGGCTGGCATCCGAGGGAATGAGATTCACGCAGGCGTACGCGGGCGGCCCGGTGTGTGCTGCTTCGCGAGCCGTGTTGATGACCGGGCTGCACAACGGACACGCTCCGGCCCGAGATAACGTCCCGCATTACGCGAGCTATCTTGAGGACCGCGACGTCACGATTGCGGAAGTCCTCAAGCAGGCCGGTTATCAGTGTGCCGGAGTCGGCAAGTGGTCGCTCGGCGATGCTGGCACTGTCGGACGCGCCAAGAATCAGGGATTCGACCATTGGTTCGGGTACCTCAACCAGGACCACGCTCACTACTACTTCACCGAGTACCTGGATGACGACGAGGGGCGTCTGGCCCTGCCTGGCAACACCGAAACACGGAAGCACTACAGCCACGACCTGCTGACCGAGCGATCGCTGCGGTTGATCCGGGAAGCGGACAGCGGCAGCCCGTTCTTCCTTTACGTTGCTTACACGGTGCCCCACTTTTCCTCGCGCGACGAAGACAAAGACGGCTTCGCCGTTCCGACAACCGACCCGTTTGCAGACCGAGACTGGGACGAGCGATCAAAGAAGTACGCGAGCATGGTTCACATGCTCGACCAGGATGTCGGGCGGATCGTCAAACAGATCGACGAACGAGGGCTCGGCGGAAACACGCTCGTGATTTTCACCAGCGACAACGGCGGCCACTCGACAATCGCTAAGCGGTTTAACACAAGCGGCCCGCTGCGTGGTTTCAAACGAGATCTCACCGAAGGCGGGATCCGTGTGCCGTTCATAGCCCGCTGGCCAGGCACCATTCCCGCACATCAGACATCCGAAACGGTCATCGCGTTTCAGGATATGCTGCCGACATTCGCCGAACTGGCCGGAGCCGTTTCTCCAAAGAACATCGACGGCATCTCTGCTGCCCAGACACTGCTGGGTAAGCCGCCGGAAGAACGTCCTGGCTATCTCTACTGGGACTACGGCCACTGCCGCCGACGGTACGACCAGGCCGTGCGCTGGAAGAACTGGAAAGGCATCCGACTCGGTCTCAGCAGTCGAATTCAACTCTTCGACTTGAACGCGGACATCGGCGAAGAACGCGACGTTGCCGCGAGCCATCCCGACGTCGTTCGCCAGATCGATGCGATCATGAAGACCGCCGCCGTGCCGAGTGCTCGATATCCGATCGGGCAGATCTATCGCGGCCAGCCAATCTGGAAGCCCACAGCGCTGCCTGTCCCCTCCAGACGGTGAAGTGCCGGAATCGCGGAACAGTTGCTCGCTGCTCACCACTCGCAAAGCGCTGAACTGAAACTGAGCGGGAAGGGATGGCTCCATTAAGAAGTCCTTTCAGGCCTGATCTCGCATCTCGCGCTCGAATGCCGCTCTCGGCAATGCGTGCTTGAGACCGGCGGTCCACGCTCCATCACATTGCGCGGTGGCTCGAATGCCATTCTGCGGTCCAGCAGGCCCCAACTCCGTCGCTCTCCGACATGCAAAACAGGGACATCCCAGCAATTATGGCATCTTCAGCCGCGAGCAGGTTCCACCACGACGCCCTGATCCACCTGGTCGGCCACGGCTACGGAGCCGAACCACCGACCGTTGATGACGCCTTCGGTCGCGTCTCGTACACTCAGTTCGAGTTCCTGCACGCTCAGCAGCGAGCCAAGCGGACGAAGGGCCGCTTCAAAACGCAGGTCATCTTCGCTGAAGACGGCTGCACGCGGAACACGCCACCGGAAGAACGCGACCTGCCCCGCGACGCCGCTCATCCGGCCCCGACCACATACCAGTCCGAACGTCACTCCCTGCAGGACGCCTGGCGAGTCTATCTGAAATCGGCTGGCCACCTGCGACATCCGGCAGCGTCGGATACCGACCTTGATTTGCAGCTCAACAAGCTGAACAACGAGTTCGACAAGCTCCGTAGCGGCTTTCGGTTGTGGCAGAAGGTAGTCCTCATCGGTCTGTTGATTGTTGTTGCGGGTGTCGCGGAAATCCTCTGGCGGCAGAAGCTGAATCAGGACCGGACCGATCGGGAAGCCGCGGTTGCCGCAGCCGAACGAGAACAGCAGGAGCAGGAGTGAAGCGGCTGAAATCGATGTCCAGTTCATTGACCGCTTCTCCCAATCGTTCGGCAAGGTCCGGTTTCTCAGCGTCCATTGTCGACCTGGCGCGATGACAAACAGGGAAGCAGTGGGTTTGATGGCCCGGCGAACCATTCATGCACATCCGCCAGTCTGCCCTTTCGAGAAAGCAGGCGTCAATCGTTGGCGGCCAGCAACCGTCGCACCGCTTCCGCCTTCTACTCATCGCTCAACGGCAGCCGTTCGATCATCAGCAGCGCAGCGGCGTAGTCGTGGTCAACATCAGAGGGATGATCGTCCTCAGGGGCGTCTCGATTCTTTGCCCCACTGTTTGCCCCAAAACCTGGCGTTCTGGGGAAATCAGGGTCACTTCCTGTCACTTTGGCGGGAACCAGCGTCGGACGGTCTGTTTTCTTCCGAGTCGAGGAAACCCCTAGTTTTCCCACAAAAAAAGCCTCTCTGCCGGTACTGACAGCGAGGCCTTCTGAGAGCGGGTGAGGGGAATCGAACCCCCGCCTGAAGCTTGGGAAGCTTCCGTTCTACCATTGAACTACACCCGCGATGGCTTGCGGCGGTTGCCGCTCGAGGCGGCATTATGACGCGTGGCGGGCTGGCTGCAAGGACGGGCTTTTGCGGGCTGGATGCCTCAGGCGGCGGCTTTGCCGGGGGCTACCGCGGATTCCAGGTAGGCGGCCAGTTTCTCGAACGAGACCAGATTCGGCAGGTCGTCGAGGTCGATTCTGATTGCGCAGGATTCTTCGATGACGCTGACCAGAGTCAGCATCGCCAGCGAGTCCCACTGGCTGACGCTCTGCATCGTCGCACCGGCGATTTCCTCGGGCGACAGAGTGGGGAAGACGATGGCGAAGCAGTCTTCAAGCTGCGCGCGAATCGCGGATTGAGTCATTGTCGGATACCTCGGCAAAGATGTCAGGACAGTTGGTTTTGAAAGTTGATCGTGAAAGTTCCAGCGGGCCGCTGACCGGCGAGATGCCGCAGAGTTCTTTCAGGCACTGTCTGAGCGGCCCGTTCCGGTCGGTCTCGGCGTAGCGGAACCGTAGTCGCACGCAGCCGGTTCGCTCGAACAGCGCCCGCACGGTGGCGTGTTCAATACGGCGGGAAAACGCGCGGCAGCTCATCACCCAGTGATCGATTTCCAGAGTTCCCTTCTCGGACTTGTGGCCGATGACGACGGCGATTTTTCCCAGCGGAGCGAATTTGTCGCGGTAATTAACCGCGAGCGTCACGATCCGCGGATTGCTCGCCAGAACCCGCCAGTCGGACTCGTCCAGTCGCTCACCGTTGAGGTTGAACTGGTTCGTCTTGTTGACGAGTTGGAAGGATCGTTCGTCCGGGCGATTCCACTCAAGATCGATTCGCGCGTCGGCCTTTGACAGGAAGGCGTCGGCGTCATCGGCTGTTTCGATTTCGGTGATCGCGGCGGAAGACCTCAGGCTGCCGAGCCGCAGGCGGTCCTCTTCGGAAACGCTCGCCTTGCCGAACAAAGATCGCAGTTCGCGGAGCAGTTCGATGACGGCGGCTTCGTCGCCGGTCGGAAACTGCCGGCAGTGCATCTGCGGGAAGGCCTCGGAGACTTCAGCGATTTCCATCGGGTTGTCGTCGATGAAGACGACCGAGTCCGCTCCGATGTTCCACGTCTGCAGGATACGGGCGACTGACTGCGACTTTGCTCCCCAGTTCGCTTCGACGGGGAACAGCTTGTCGGATGGGAAGACCAGATCGCGGCGCTGCAGGGCGGCGGCGGCGACTTCGGGATCGTTCTTGCTGGCAACGCCGATCAGAACGCCGAGGTCGGCCAGCGAGGCGAGCTGCTCCTGATACAGGCCGTGCTGCTGCGACTTGTGATCGAGGTCCCAGCTGACGGCGTCGATGCCATCGTCGCCGACGATGCCGGACCAGAAGGTGTTGTCGAGGTCGGTGATGATACCCTTGAGCGGCGCTGCCGGACGAAGCTGTTCGGAAATTGCAGCGGCCAGCGTGCTGGCGTGAGCTGGCGAGTAAGGAAAGCCGGTTCGCAGTTCGGACGTCGCATCGAAACGCTGGCCGAGCGGTGATGTGAGATCGAGCTGCTGGCTGCTGACGATCCGGACGCCAGGCAGTTCGGAGATGTGAGCCGCAAACTCAGCGACAGCCTGACGCAGCGACAGTTCGGCGAGGTCTGCTTTGACGAGCGAACTCTGAAATAGCGGGGGGAGAGGCAGCGTTGGCAGAGCGACGGCGATGCTTGTCTGCTGGGCCAGTCGTTCGATCCGGCTGCTCAGTTGAGAAAGCCGCAGCTTCGCGCAGTCGATGACGTCTGGAATCCGGTCGAGCCGCCAGCCGCCCGTCGAACGGTAACCGAGTCGCGGGTCGAGGTCTGACCACTCGATGACAACGGCAGCCGCATTCGGAGCGTCGTCGCTCGCGAGCCGGTCGAT
>JAPOLP010000693.1 GCA_029977045.1 Planctomycetota bacterium | reverse complement strand
ATTGGCTGTCGTGTTTCGACAGACGCTGCCGATATCTCCCCGCGAAGCAGTCCCAGGGGGATGCGGGGACTTGACGCCGGGATCGGGCGATAACCGATCCAGAGTGACTGGCTCAGAAGATTCCAAGCGGGAACTTCGATCAACTTCCAGTCACCAAACATGCAGGACAGGCCGCCAGCCGTGATTGGGTTGGTGGCCTGTTTTGTTTTGCGCGGCCGACTTTTCGATCACTGGCCGGCAACTCGAATGATGGCCGCTGCCAGCTCGTCGATATCTGTTTCGTCAAAGGCGGTGCTCACGCAGACACGCAGCCGACTGGTTTGCTGGGGTATCGTTGGTGGCCGAATCGCACCGACCAGGAACCCCGTGTCGAACAGGCTTGCGGCGGTAGCTACAGTAGCTTGAGCATCGCGCAGCAGCACCGGGACAATTGGCCCGGCGACGCCTTCCGGGACGGTCACGTTTGATTCCCTCAGTAGCTCGACGAGCTGTCGGCTGAGTGAATGCAGCCGCTGACGCCGCTGTGGCTCGTCGCGAATAATCTGCAGCGAGGCCGTTGCCGCAGCGCAGACGGACGGCGGCAGGGCTGTTGAGAACATCTGAGTTCGTGCCGAGTTCCACAACCAGTTACGCAGTTGTTCCGAACCTGCAACGAAGCCGCCGAGACAGCCGACGGCCTTGCTCAGTGTCCCGACCCGGACGGCAACGCGCGACTCTGTCCCCGAGAGTTCGCAGACTCCGCGACCGCCGTCGCCGAATACTCCTGTCGCGTGTGCCTCGTCGACGATCAGGTTCGCGCCGAATCGCTCGGCGAGATCGCACAGGTCCGCCAGCGGCGCGAGGTCGCCGTCCATGCTGAAAACGGAATCGGTGACGATCCAGCGACGCGATTCGGAATCCGCCTTGCCGAGTTCTCGCTCCAGCACGTCCAGACGATCGTGCCGGTAGACTCTCAGCTTTGCCCCGGACAGGCGGCAACCGTCAACGAGGCTCGCGTGATTCAAGCGGTCGAAGTAGACGATGTCGTCGCTGCCGACCAGTGCGGCGATCGTTCCGAGATTCGCCGCAAAGCCGGTCGGAAACAGAACCGCAGCTTCTGTTTGCTCAAAGTCGGCGATTGCCTGTTCGAGCCGTTCGTGCCAGATCGTCCGACCACAAATCAGAGCGCTGGCGGTCGCTCCGGCACCGCCCTCGGACAGAGCCCGCTGCGCCGCGTCAAGAACTCGCGGGTCGCCGGCCAGATTCAGGTAGTCGTTCGACGCGAAGTTCCGGCACCGATGTCCGTCGACTTCGCACCAGCCGTCGCCCAGAGGCCGGATCGTGCGCCGACCACGAAGGAGACCGTGATCGTTCAGTCGTTGCAGTTCCGAATCCAGCCAGTCGAGCGACACGGCGTCAAGCCTCGCGATCAGGGCTTCAGTGCCAGCCGATGATTGCTCAGTCGCCGGCAGCCGTCTTCGGTAATCAGGTAGTTGTGTTCGAGTCGAACGCCACCGACACCTTCGACGTAGAGCCCTGGTTCGAGCGTCACAGCGTCTCCGGCGAGCAGCGTGTCTTCGGACTCGGGGACGAGGATTGGCGATTCCGGATGTCCGAGTCCCAGGCCGTGTCCGGCATGATGGCCCAGCGGCGGATGTCCGGCGTCTTCGAGAACCTGCGATGCCGCCCGATAAACGTCGCGTGCGGCGACGCCGGCGCGCAGAGTTTGTTCGGCGGCTTCGAGTGCCGTCTTCACTGTCGCGAAGACCTGCTCCTGCTCAGGCGTCGGTTCGCCCACGGCGATCGTGTTCGTGAAGTCGCTGCGGTAACCGTCGAGCACGACCGAGTAGTCAACAATCAGCAGGTAGCCTTCGTTGAGCAGTTCGGTTGTGGGCAACCCACCGCGTTTGGGAATGGCCGCGTTCGTGGGCCGAAAGTCGCCGTAGACAATCGCTGGCCGACCGGCGGCAGCGACGGCGGCGGACTGAATCTCGCGATAAACGTCGAGTTCGCTGATGCCCGGTCGGACAACTTCGAGAGCGCGAGCGTGCCCCGCGTCACAGGCTCGCATGCAGGTTTCGAGCAGCGCGATTTCATCCGGCTCTTTCTGTCGCCGAAGTTCACGAAACACGCTGCCAACTTCGATTTCCTGAAAGGTGGTGTCTGCACCCAGCTCAGCGGCTGCCATTGCGGGCAGCCATTCGGCTTCAACGAGGCCGGGACGTCCCTCGACGATGTCAAGTACCGGGTCCAGCAGTGAGAACAGCGCATGATCGCGGTTCTCGACCGAGTGCTTGTGGTCGTACCAGCCCGCGATGATTTCGTCGTCAATGAACGGAGTCGTCGAAGCCGACCGCCGGGAAAAGTTGTCGGCGATCAGGGTTGCCTTGCCGGATCGTTCGACGAGTAGAAACGCGCGTTCGAGTGTCGAGAAGCTGATCGGGTTAACCAGAAACGCCGACAGATAATTGACGTGCCGCGGATCGGCGACGAGCACCCATTCGCACTCGTCAGGAAGAGCGGCAAACAGTCGTGATCGTCGAGCCGCACAGCCTTCGACAGTCAGCATGAGGGAAGCCCTGGTAAGTGGTTAGGTTGTGAAGAGTAAGCCGGTGTCGTTCGTTGCCGACGCCATTGGCTGGACGCTGAGCGATCGCGGGGCCGAGGAAATCGACAGGCTCGCTTACTCGCCCTCGATGTATTTCAGTTGGATCTCGGTACTCGGCAGCTTCTTCTGCAATGCGGCGACGCCTTCGGCAGTCACGGCGGTTCGCGTGACCTTGAGGTCTTCGAGGGCTGTCAGGCCTTCCAGATGGACGAGGCCGGCATCGCTGACGAGTGTCGAGCCGAGATGGAGGAACTTCAGCTTCTGCATGTTCTTGAGAGCGGGCAGGCCGTCGTCACTGAGCTGCGTGTTGTCGAGGTTCAGCCATTCGAGGTTCGTCAGTCCGGCCAGGTGTTCAACACCAGCGTTGGAGACCTGGACCCGCCACAGGTTCAGCTTCTGCAGCGATTTCAGTTCGCCCAGATGTTTCAGGCCACCGTCGAAGATCAGACTGTTCTCACTGAGGTCGATTTCCTGCAGCTCCGACAGTTCCTTGAGCCCGGCGAGCCCCTCGTCTGAGACCTGCGTCTGTGACAGTCGCAGTTTCTTCAGCTTCGGGAACTGCTTGAGGACAGCAATTGCGTCGTCCCCGGCCAGCGTTCCTGCCAGATACAGCTCTTCGAGATCCTTCAGGCCGCTCAGTTGCTGCAGGCCGATGTCGCTGACGAACAGGAAGTCGAGCAGTAGCGCCTTAAGGTTGGTCATCTTGCCAATGTGTACGAGGCCGTCGTCGTCGACTTGAGTAGCGCCGCTCTTACCTGACAGTCGCAACGCCTTCAGCTCAGTAAGGCCCGCCAGATGTTCGAGGTTCCGGTTGGTGACAGTTGCGCCCCGCAGGTCGAGATTCCGAAGCGTGGGCATCTGGCCGATCCGGCGAAACACCGGTTCGGTGATCTGGGCCTCGTTCAGTTTCAGTGACTCAAGATTCATCAGGCCGTCGATGACGGTAACGGACGAGTCGGTCGCGTTGTGGCCACTGAAATCAACTTCCGTGATCGCGCCATTGGCGTGCTGCTTGAATGGAATCTGTTGCTCTTTGAGGCTGCTCAGAGACGACGGATTATCCAGGACTTCCGGGGCCGTGATTGCCGGTGCCGTGGGAGAGGCAGCGGACTCCCCAGTCGAAGGCGACTCGGTGGGCTTACATCCTGGCAGAACAGAAACGGCAGTGATGATCAGGCAGGGCCAGAAGGCAGAGCGGTTCATTACCTGAATTCTCCAGAAATACAGAGCTGAGGAATAAGTTCGAAACGTGTTCCTGATTGTCAGGAACACGTTTGTCAGACGGATGGGGCTTCTCCCGAGTGCCGGCGCAGGAATGGAAACTGGCGATCGGCGTTTGATTCAGGGAAGTCTGTCTGCGGCTGACGAGCAAGTCGTT
>JAPOLP010001100.1 GCA_029977045.1 Planctomycetota bacterium | reverse complement strand
GTACGCCGGCGTTTACGATCTCGATACTGACTTTGACCGCGGCAAGCGCGAGATTCAGTTGCGGCTGCTGGAGTCGGCCAGCGTCAGTGGCGGCAACGTCGCCGCTCTCGGGATGCACGTTCGCTCGGCGCTGTTTGGTCGCGAATCCCGGCGGCTCACGCGAAACCGCGAAGACGTCAAGATCATGGTTCGGTATCCGGAAGACTTCCGGGCCAGTGTCTACAACCTCGAATCGATGTGGATTCCAACGCCGGGCACACCAGGCGATCGCGGCTGGGTGCCGCTGCGGCAGGTCGCGGAGCTGCGCGAAACCGAGGGCGTCACGTCACTGCACCGCAGCGAGCACGCGCGGTCGGTCACCGTGTACGGCAACATCGACAAGGCGCAGAACAATTCATCGGACGTGATTGAGTCAGTCCGCTCTACATTCGAGAGCGCCATCCGACCAAATCATCCGTCGGTTCAAATCGAGTTTCTGGGAAGTACTGAGGAAATGCGGAAGTCATTCGCGGGGCTGAAGATTGCCTTTCCAGTCGCGTTGCTGCTGATCTACATGATGCTAGCCGGGCTGTTCCGTTCGTACGTGCAGCCGCTGGTTGTCATGGCCGCGATTCCGTTCGGCATTCAGGGAGCGATCGTCGGGCACCTGCTGACGAACAACCCGATCACAATTCTCAGCCTGATCGGGATGCTGGCGCTCAGCGGGATTCTCGTAAACGACTCACTGGTGCTGGTCGACTTCATCAACAGCCGCATTCGCAGCGGGCTGTCGATCTTCGAGGCGAGCATTCAGGGCGCGAAGCTGCGGTTGAGGGCAATCCTGCTGACCTCGCTGACAACTGTTGCCGGCCTCACTCCGCTGATGTTCGAGACGAGCTTCCAGGCGAAGTTCCTGATCCCGATGGCGGTGACGCTGACGTTCGGACTGATTTTCGCGACAGCACTGACACTGGTGATAGTCCCGGCCCTCAATCTGATCTTTCTTGAGTGCCGCGCGGCCCTGTTCGGGGACGTTTCAGATCGTTGAGATTGCCGGAATTCTCCGGGATGCGACCGGTCAAACCCGTGTATTGCGGCCCAAAAAAGTGATTGTTTGCATCGTCGCGGGCTGGCCTGCCGATTTTACGCCAGAGCCTCTCGATCGACTGCTACGGGCTGACATGGCTGCGGCTGTCTGTTAGGGTCTCTGCTCCTGCCCAACTGACTGGGGCCGCAACGGCCTCACCCACCTGAATCGTGCGTTCTTTCACGCGTACTCCTGCCTGCCGAGCCGTCTGTCGGCTCACCTACCGAGGCATTTCCCACCATGAAAACGCCCGCTCTGATTTCGCGCATTCGCGATAAGGATTCCATTCCGGCCTGCCGGTCTGGCCGGAAAGGTTCGAGCGCAAGCGCGCTGCTGCTCGGCACGATCACAGTGCTGATTGCTGCCACCGCGTTTGCCCAGTTCGCTTCCGACAGCGTGTCCGAAATGCTGTCCGGTTTCCTCAGCGATGAACCGAAAATCGAGTTCCTGACGGCGGAGGTCTTTCGCGGTCCGTTCGAGCATCGCGTTCTCGAACGCGGCGAGATCGAAAGTTCCAGCAACGTCGAAGTCCGCTGCGAAGTGCAGTCACGAGCTGGTGGGGTACAGATTCTGGAGATCGTCCCCGAAGGCACTGTCGTCGAACCTGGGCAGAGGCTCGTCCGGCTGGATGATGCCGGCCTGCAGCAGGAACTGATTCAGCAGCAGATCGTCGTCAGCAACAGCCAGTCAACAGCCATCGAAGCGAAGGCAACGCTCGACGACGCAAAGCTGGCACTGAAGGAATATGAAGACGGGACGTTCCTCGAACTCGAAGAGCAGCAGGAGAGTGCGGTCTTCGTTGCCCGCGAGGACCTGCGTCGCGCGGAAGAGTATCTCGAATACAGCAAGCGGCTGGCCGAACGCGGCTACATCCCGGAGGCCCAGCTCGAAGCCGACACGTTCGCTGTTGAGAAGGAGCGCAAGGAACTCGGCGTTACCGAGACCAAGCTGAAGGTTCTCCGTGAATTCACAAAAGAAAAGATGGGCACGAAGCTGAAGGCGGACATTGCCACTGCGCAGGCCCGGCTGAAGTCCCGCGAAAAGACGCTGTAACTCGACGAGGTTCGGCTGAGGGAAATCGAGGACCAGATCAAGAAGTGCATTATCGTATCCCCCGCCGCTGGCGAAGTCGTTTACGCTAACGATCAGGAACGCCGCGGTTCGTACGGCGACCTGCTGATCGCTGAAGGCCGGCCGGTTCGCGAACGGCAGGTCATCATTCGCATTC
>JAPOLP010000204.1 GCA_029977045.1 Planctomycetota bacterium | reverse complement strand
GTCAATCACGGTCTCTGAATGAGAATTGCTGACGGACCTGTCTGAATTGTCTGCGGGCATCTTCGCGCAACCGACAACAAATATGACTGACAGGCCAACCGCGTAGAGTCTAAGCGCCATAGTGGAAGCTCCGGATTGGAAGTCAAGACCGCGAGGAGTCTATGTCAGCAGCGAAAGGTCCACTACCCGGCCACGGATCACGGGCGGTGTCGGGAGCTTCGGCGATGCCACTGCGGGTTTGTGTGGTGGGGAATCGGGTTCAATTGAGCACCCAGCTTGCAAGTCCGTATCGGCGTGTGCATTCGCCACAAGTCATGACCGCCGTTGATGCCCGAGTCGGTATTCTCGCTGCACGGCGAGGATCTTCTGTCGCAACCTTCAGGAACGACGAACACGCTGTTACGTTTCCTGCACGGTTTCCGAACTGGGGTACTCGGTCGTGAGGGCGCTCGATGGCACTGTCTGATAATCGGCTGCAGCGGACTTCGATGATGTGTGCGCTGTATGTCGCTCAGGGGATTCCCTGGGGGTTTATGGCGACGGCGGTCGTCAGCTATCTGACTCAGCACGGAATCAACACGACCGAAGCCGGCAAGCTGACGGCGATTGTGCTGGTGCCCTGGAGCTTCAAGCTGGTGTGGGCTCCGCTGATTGACACGATGACGATCCGCTCGATGGGACGCCGCCGCCCGTGGATCATCGGGGCCGAACTGCTGATGGCGTTTTCTCTGCTGGGGCTGCTGGCACTCGGCGATATCCGAGGCAACCTGCAACTGCTGGGCTGGATGTTCTTCCTTCACAACTGCTTCGCGTCCCTGCAGGACGTGGCGACCGATGCACTCGCCGTCGACATTGTCCCGTCCGAGGAACAGGGTCTGGTCAACGGCCTGATGTGGGGATCGAAACTGCTGGGCAAGGGGTTCGGAGCCGGTGCTCTGGCCGTGGTGATGGACCGCTGGGGCTTCTCGGCCGCCGTCTGGGTGCAGTTCGTCTGCCTGATTCTGATCATGCTGTTTCCGCTGCTGATGGTGGAACGTCCCGGCGAAGGGCGGATGCCCTGGAGCGGCGGCAAACCCTCGGACGATGCCGGAGACGTCCGCAGTCTGAAGGCGGTCCTGCGAGATCTGTGGACGGCGTATTCGCTGCCGACCTGCGGCATCTACGTCGCGTTCTCGACGCTGAGCATCATCGGCTGGGGCATGATCGAAGTGCTGGTCAAGCCGCTCTACACTCAGGATCTGAACTGGAGCGCGGTGGCCTATTCCAAGATCGAAGGCATGTCCGTCTTCATCCAGATGGGGGGAGCCGTCGCGGGCGGCCTGATCGCTGACCGCATCGGACGCCGCTTCGCGATGGTACTCGGTTTCGGAGCTTACGGCCTGATGGCGGTCGCATTCGGCCTGCTCCCCGGTCTGTGGAGCAACCAGACCTTCGCGACCGGTTATCTGCTGCTGAATCCCGGTGTCCTGGCACTCGGCTCGGTGGGCTTTCTGTCGATGGCGATGCGGATCTCGTGGACTCAGGCCAGCGCCACCGTCTTCACGATCTACATGACGCTGTCCAACGTCTCGCACGTGCTGGGCAACTGGACCATCGGCCCGATCCGCGACGACTGGAAATCGCCGTACGAGACGTGCTTCATCCTCTCCGGCTGCGTCATGCTGCTCCCCCTGCTGCTTCTGCCACTGATCCGACCGCAGCAGGTCGATGACGCCGTCCAGCAGGCCGCTGCGGGTGGATCAAGGATCGATGGGGACTGTCCTGGTTGATCATCCCTCGGCGGCTGACGGAAGTCCTGAACGATCGCAGCCCTGACTGAGCCCGCCTCACAATGGAAGCCGTGCTGACGATGACGAGGCTCGACATCGCCGCTCTGGAACACGCTGCCGGCATTCAGGAACGTCTCGCAGATAGCTTCCTGTTTTCAGTGGTGCATCTTTCAGCGGCACCTCTCGCCGTGAGGTCAGCCTGGCGGTTGGGCTGGCCTCGCGGAGCGAAGCGCCGCCAGGGGAAACCTGTTTCCGACACATTCCTTCGCTGAGCGTTGCGATATGCTGCTCGGTCGCGATCGTTGGGAATCGTCTCGAACGGTACTCGTATGGAGCATCCTGGTAACCGCAGTTGCCACCCCGCACCTGGAGTCAGCCAATGAGTGTCCGCCTGGAACATGCGAATCTGATCGTGCGTGATATCGATGCCACGATCGCGTTTCTTCAAACCGCCTTCCCGGAGTTCCGCATCCGCTCGGACCAGGTCGATCCGGATGGCACTCGCTGGGTGCATGTCGGTACGGACGAAACCTACGTCGCGTTGAACGCGGCGACGGTTGAGCCTGAAGAACGCTGGGCTCCGTACGAAGGCGTGCCTGGCGTCAATCATCTCGCGTACGAAGTGGACGATGTCGACGCGCTGCGTGAGCGGCTGGCGGCTGCCGGGTATCAGGACTCGACGGTGCCCAACAAACATCCTTATCGAAAGCGGGTCTACTTCCTTGATCCGGACGGCAACGATTGGGAGTTCGTGCAGTATCTTTCGGACGATCCCGGGAAACGCCACGATTACGAGACGCCGGACAAGTGAGCCTGCCATCTTCCAGGAAATGTCTGAATATCGGCTTTCCGCGAGCGGTGTACGGCGGCGGCTTCGCTTTTGAAATCAGCCGGGGATTTCAGCCTTTCCAACAGGTATCCGGCAACACACCTTCCTCGAAGAAAGTGGGTCGCGATGTATCGAGTTTGCGTGACTGTGATTCTCTGTCTGTGGATAGGAGTGCCTGAGGCTGTGGTCTCTCAGGAGCGGCCTGCCGAAACGAAGGTCACCGCGGCGGTCACGATTCTGCTGACTCCGACTCGTGGCGAAGACGGAAAGCTGGTCGTCGGCAAAGATGGCACGACGCAGTTTTCCATTCTGATCGCGGACCACACGAACGATCGGGGCCATGCTCCGTTTGGCGGGACGGTTGAACCCGGTGAAAAGCCTCGCGTGGCGGCTGCTCGAGAGACTGCTGAGGAGTCGCGGTTTCAGTTCAAGGAAGACGTCATCCTGAAGAAGCTGACCGACGCTCCCGAAGTGCTGGTCGGCTCGCTGGCGCTGTACGTCGTCGTTGTGGACTACGTCAGCCCGAAGGCGATGGACGAGGCCAGCAGCGACGGCGACGGTTCATGGGAACGGCAGGGCTACGCGTGGATGCCCGTCGAAGTCGTCGATCAGATCGTTGCGTCCGAAGACAAAAAGATTCCCGAACGCTATCGCTCACCACACGCAAAGACGGATCACATGTGGAGCGCGTTCGCGAAGGTCTATCCGCAGGTCAGACCTGAAATTACTCGCGTGATTCGCGGGGAGCGGGAACGCCGGAACGAGAAAGCCCGGAAGGACCGGGACAAACGATGATGAAAACCGCTCCGCTGCTGCTGGCTTTCGTCTGTGGACTCAGCCTTGTGGTGCGTCTCTCGGCATTCGATGGCGAACCGGCAACGCTGGCGGAGTTCCGCGGTCTGACGCTTCCGCAGTGGATTGAGCGACTGGCGAAAGGGCGGTTCGGAGATACGCCGGCAGCATGGGACGATCCGCCGACGGAGGCTCTCGAAGCCCTGCCCAATTATGGAGCCGCCGCAATTCCGCCGCTGATTAAGGCTCTGCAGAGTGAGTCTTCGATCGTCCGTTACAACGCGGCAATGGCTCTGCAGCGGATCAAAGTCGACCGGAAAGCCGCCGTGCCGGCGCTGACAAAGCTGCTGCAGGACGAACACGTTCAGGTTCGCGCGGGTGCAGCCAACACGCTTGGCTCGATCGGTGTCGATTCCGCCGAGGCTATCCCGGAGCTGGCAAAACTTCTCGACGACGAGGCAACGCACTCCATTGGAACGCTGTCGATGTTGCCCGGCGGGAAGTGGTTCTACTGGTCGCCGGCAGACAGTGCCAGACGGGCATTGATCGCCATCGGCTCGAAGTCCGTCCCGGTCTTTCTGCAGCGGCTGAAGTCGCAGGACGTAAGTACGCGAGGGACCGGCGTTGCGGCTCTGAGTTGGTTTCCTGCCAACGCTGCTGCGATCGTGCCCGAGTTGACTCGCGCACTCGACGACGCCGAGCCTTCGATCCGCGGCACGGCAGCGGACGCACTTGGTGAGTTCGGGAAAGCAGCCAAATCCGCGACGTCAGCACTGACGCGACGTGTGGTCGACAGAGACGAGTATTACGTTGCGGTGAGCATTGACTTCCAAATCGAAGTGACCGTCGGCGAGCGTTCGATCGCCGCACTGCGGGCAGTCGGTCCGTCGTCCGAGGATGTTTCCCGGCTGGTTGAAGTTCTGGTCGCTGAGACGAACGCCCGCCGTCGGGATCCGAAGGCATCGAAAGGTCGGATCGACTTGCGACCACAGATCATCGAACTGATGGGTGACCTGAAAGCAGAGGCTCCGAGAACGATTCCGACGCTGGTCGCGGCGCTAGAGGTCGAGGAGCTTCGCTGCGACGCCGCTCTGGCCATCCTGCGACTTGTGGGCGAGCACCCCTATGCGAGAACGGTCCTGCTGAATGGCCTGCGGCTCGGGGTGCCGGAGCACTGTTCCTGGTCCGTCTGCCATCAAGCCATCCGACTGATTCGCGAGAGAAAGTGGTCTGACGACGCAGTTCTGGCAGTTCTGGCTGCAACGCTGAGCAATGACAGCGCTGAGCTTCAAGTGGCCGCTTCTGCCGCCTTGCTTTGTCTTGAACCCGATCACGCAGAAGCTCGGAAGGTCTTTCAGAAGAGCATCGAAGACTACCTGAAGTCGTATTTCCCCTACTGCGAATCGGACGAAACCTGGATCGAGTTCATGTCCGCAGTCAGGCAGTCGCCACGTGTGGCGGAACTCGCAGCCCCGGCCATCATTGGGCAAATCTACCCGTTTTATCTTGAGGACGAGGGTGACCGCCGGGTCGTGGTTGAGACTCTGTTGGCGATCGGACCGTACTGTTCAGACAGTGTGCCCGAGGTTGTTCGCGAACTGGAATCCGCGACCGAGGCTGACGACCGCCGCGTTGCCGCCTTTGTGCTCGGCTTCGTTGGCAGGATGAACCGGCAAGCTGCTTCAGCTCTGCTCGTTGCACTGAAAGATGAGGATGATCTCGTCCGAGCGTTTGCGACGGAGTCACTTGGCAGGATCGCCATTGCCGAAGCGATCGTGCTCGACGAGTTAACGGCGGCTCTGAACGATGAATCTCTGGCAGTCCGGGAGAAGGCCGCGGAAGCACTGAAACTGTTGAAGACAGAACCTGCTCCGCACTGACTGGCGGCGGGTCCTTGTCGGTGTCTGGGGGCAAGCTTAGGATTGCTGGCCTGACGGGCTTTCGGCTGTGCGGCACCGATGCGGTGCTTAGACAAACCAGGGAAGTGATATGGCCAGTGCCACCAAGCTGCTGCTGATTGAAGATGACCGTGAGATCTCGATGACGCTCCAGAAGGTGCTGCAGAGTGCGGGTTACGACCTGACTGCGGCAAACAATGGCGTCGACGGATTGCGACAGGCAGAAACCGTCCAGCCGGACCTGGTCATCACGGACATGATGATGCCGCGGATGGGCGGCTTTCCGGTGCTTGAAAAGCTCAAGTCCATGCCCAACCCGCCGAAGATCATCATGATCACCGCGAACGAAGGCGGGCGGCACAAGGCCTATGCCGAGATGCTGGGCGCCGATGAATACATCCGCAAACCGTTCGCGATGGACGTCCTGCTGGAAGCGATCGAACGCGTGCTCGGCAAACCGGCTCCCGGTCGGCCAAAGACGGACAAGTCGCCAGGCAACGTCAAACGCGGCCCGCTGCGACGGTCGGCGGACGATCGCTGAACCTGGGCGACGGGTGCTTGTGGCTGGTTGCAGCGCAAAGTCGCAGAGGCTCAAAGAAACGCAAAGAGGACGGAATCGAAATTCAGCCACAGACTGGCACGGATGCACATAGATGAGGATGACGGCAAGGACTCAGGCGGGATTGCTTGTTAGAAAAATCGGTGATCGTTCCCCGAATCTCTGACGAGAGCTGAAACGTCAAAGATGAGACTCTTTGCGGTTCTATGCGTCACTCCGCGTCTTTGCGTTGAAATGTCCGCCTGGATCACCCAGCTGGTTCTGAAGAATTACCCGAAACACATTCCTTTGCCGCCAGTCACAGAAGCGAGGCCCTGCGATGTTGCGTCATGGAAGTCGAAGTCTGAGCCGCTCGGCAACGCTGACGCGAACTGCGTTGCTGCTCTTTTTTGCAGGCGTCGCTCAGTTGAGTCTGCCGCAGGCCGGAGCTGCCGATCCGGTGCGACTCGAAGGGCACGAGGCGGCGGTTTATGACGTGGCCTGGCTGCCGGATGGCAAGTCGCTGGTGTCGGCGAGCTTCGACCAGACGCTGAAGCTGTGGGACGTCGGCAGTGGCTCGGTCATTCGCACGATGGAAGGCCACACGGGCATCGTGGTGAGTGTCGCGGTCTCGCCGGACGGAACGTTGATCGCGTCCGGTGCGAGTGACAATTCCATTCGCCTGTGGGAAGTGCCGCAGAACGATCCGACGCGGACGTTCAAGGCTCACGACGGCGAGTCGCTGGCAGTCGCACTCTCGCCGGATGGCAAGACGCTGGCAACGGCTGACGCGGCTGGAGTCGTCAGGCTGTTCGAGGCGGTGACGGGAACTCAGCAAAAGGAAGCGAAACTGCATGCGGCGGCGAGCGTGCTCGGCTGGTCACGAAACGGGCAGGTGCTCGGAGCCGGCTGCGTCGACGGAAGTCTGCATCTGGTCAATGTTCAGGACGGTGCGATTTCAGTTTCGGTCGCGGCGCACGAGGGCCGGGTTTCGAGTCTTGAGTTCTCGCCGAACAACTCGCAGTTCTTCACGGCGGGAGCTGACGGCTTCGTTCGCCGCTGGCCAGTGGCTCTCAAAGCTCCGGACGACGGAAGCCGGCTGACAAAGGAGGCTGCTCAGGCGGAACACGTTGCCGACGAAAAGGCGGTTCACGGGCTGATGCTCTACTCAAACGGCTCGCAGTACGCGACGGCGGGAGAAGACGGTCAGGTCAAGATCTGGAACGCGTCGAATGGTTCGCCAGTCCGCAGTGTTTCCGGGTTCGAGGGAGCGGCGTTGTGCGTTGCTTTCAGCCGGGACAATCGGCAGATCGCTGCTGGCGGAGCCGACGGAACTATCCGTTGCTGGAACGCTGCCAACGGAGCCCCAATGTTCCGGCACGAAGTCGGGAAGCCGGTGCGGCATCTGCTCTTCAGTCCCGACAGCCAGAAACTGGTCGCCGCCACCGACGAGCAGACGATTCACGCGTTCGATGCGACACCGCTGAATCCTCAGCCCGCCGAACCGCCGTCGCGATCTCCGGCACAGTCACTCAAGTCGAGCAGCGGAATTGCGGGGCTCGTCTGGGAAGCGGACAGCCGCACGCTTCACAGTCTGGCGGCAGACGGAAATGTCGCGACCTGGGCAGTCTCGGCGACGGGAGCGGTGGCCACGCTGAGCGGCAATCGCGGGCCGGTCTACGCGCTGCGATTCAGTCCGGATGGTCGCACGCTGGCTTCCGGTTCGAATGACAAGACCGTCCGGCTGTGGGACGTCGAAACTCGCAAGGCGACGAAGACGGTGGCGACGCAGGATGCGGGAATCTACTCGGTCGCGTGGACGTCGGCGGGCGATCAGTTGCTGACGTCCGGAGCCGACAACTCAGTGCGGCTGTATGACGTCAGTGCCAGTCGCGAAGTTCGAGCCTTCACAGGTGCCAGGTACGCCGTTTATTCCGCCGCGATTTCGCCCGACGGGAGGTCGATCGTCGCAGGCGGAATGGGTATTGGCGAGCAGCGTGTCATCCGGCTGTGGGACGTCGGCAGTTCGGACGTTCGAGCGGAACTGGCTGGCCACAATGACGACGTCTACCGCGTCGAGTTCAACTCCAGCGGCGAGCGACTGCTGTCGATCGGGTACTCGGGCGAGTTCCGTATCTGGGACGTCGGCAGCGGCAAGCCGGTCTTCGAGCAGCCGCT
Organism: Planctomycetota bacterium; assembly: GCA_029977045.1. Taxonomy (GTDB): domain Bacteria; phylum Planctomycetota; class Planctomycetia; order Planctomycetales; family Planctomycetaceae; genus JAPOLP01. Next base: position 562 of record JAPOLP010000204.1, on the reverse strand, counting down.
GGGCCATGTGACCTACGGAGCAGCGTTGTCGCCGGACGGCACACGCGTCGCAATCGCGTCCAGTGAACGAGCCGTCCTGCTGCTCGACCTGCCGGAAGCCGCCCGCTGAGAAATGCCCAGAAGTACGGCGAAGCCGCTGGTATCAGCACTGCCCTTCAGCCTGACGCTGCGGTTGCTACCATTCCGGATCAGAGAATGAACGCTTCCGTTCCCGCATCGACCGATTCGCTGGTCAGTGCTGATGGTGAACGGAACCCGCGAGCAATTAACGTCACAGGAGTCGATACACCATGACTGGCTACACCGTTCACACTGGAGCATCCAAGAAGTTCGTTTCCGGCTGGGACCGCATCTTCAGCGATTCGAAGTCGGCCAAAGCAGAATCCGGTTCGACTGAGAAGAAACCGAAGGCGAAGAAAGCTGCCGGTAAAAAGAAAAAGAAGTCCTGAAGAACAGGGCGATCGGCTGCCATCCGGCGATTCCTGGTAACCGCTTGCCTGACCAGATTGTGAGACTTGTCGCGACGGACAACTGGCGACGCGTTATCACTGAGGGGCTGCAG